>JAFZZD010000158.1 GCA_017615955.1 Victivallales bacterium | reverse complement strand
ATGCGTCCTTTGCGGAAATGACCGCTTTGGCCATGCTGCCAATCACCTGCGCGTAGATGTACGCCTTTGCGTTTGCCGAAACGCTGCCGCTTGCAGTCAGCCTGAAGCACATCTTGCCGCCAACTTTCTTTTCGGAAAGCGTTACATTCGTGCCGCTCAAAAGAAAGCCTTTCACACTTGCCGCAACTCCCTCGCTCACGCCAAGCACAGTTGCTATTGAAATGGTGCTGGTGTCCGCGCTGCTCATCGCAGGCATTGTGATTTCAACTATTTCGCCCTTGTCCTTCAACATCGTTGTATCTCCTATAAGTCATGTTTCAATGAAATGCATCATTGGTTTGCGACGGCGAGGACGCCGTCGTTACTACCTCATGCTAACCTGAAGCGGACAGCCATGCAGCTGATTGTGCGCCACCGCCTCCGCTTCCCTGATGCTATCTTCCAGCAATCGCTCCTGGCGCAACGCGGCGCGGCTCTTCACATCAGCCGCCCTTCGCCGCATCGCCCTCATGCGCTCTGGCCCGTCCTTGTAGTTGTCGCTTCGTGCAAGAATGTCTTTTACTTCATCCATGCACAGCTGCACCATGTCGCTGCCGTCTGCATGGTACAGACAGCAGATGCGCACATTGTCCCAGTAGAGCACCCAGATGTGCAATTCCTCATCCCATCTAACATCCGCTAGCGGGTCAATGCCATGCAGTTCCCGCCGCTCATACCAGGACAATTCCCTGCTCATTCATGCCTCCTTATGCGCTGAAGCTTGCATTGTTGATTTTTAAGAGACCGCACTTGCGGACATCCTCTGCGGCAAGAGTAAACCAGCAGCCGATGATGTACTCAAGGTAAGTGCGTCCCTGCACCCAGTGCCAGCCAGCCGCCTCTGGGGACAGCGGCCCAATCTCGCCAGAAGTGCGGATTGTCACGTTGTCGAAGTCGATTACGGCAATCTTGTCCCTGTCCATGTCCTCGTCGGCATACAGCCAGGTTCCCTCAACGCGGCACCTGGTGTAGTCCTCCTCGAAGGTTTCCATCGGCGTATAGCGTATGCGGTCATGGAAATGGTGGTTTGCGTAGCTTGCCACGCTCTCAATGTGCGCCACGGCCTCCTTGGGATTGTAGCACTTGCGGAAAAACTTGGAAAGCAGGTCATAGTCATAGACCGAAGCGCTGCCGTCCTTCACGTATGCCCTTGCCCAGCGGTTGCCTGCGCTTGCGCGGTTCACACCCTGGAAGGTGTTGTCATCGTCCAGCACATCCAGCATGCCAGGGACATCGTTCATTCCTGGAATGTCCAGGCCTCCAGTGTCGGATGGCACGAAGTAGTCGCCATCCGCGAATGTGGTCTTGGCAGTGCCAGTGGCATCGCCATAGATAATGAATTTGCCCAAGTCCTTGTCCACATCCATTACGCGGACTGGTTCGCCCTTCTTCTCTCCGCTTGTGCCGTCATAGCCCTGAAGCACCATGCCACGCTCAATCAGCTTGCACCTGTCGGCTGTGGCCGTGTTCCACAGACCATCGTTGTCAAGCGTGATTGTGCAGTTGCCCGTGCCGCCGACGCTGGCAACAACGCCAACTGCCTTGCCTGCGCCCTGCGGCGACCAAAGGACTGCCCTCAAAAAATAGGGGAACGTATT
>JAFZZD010000157.1 GCA_017615955.1 Victivallales bacterium | reverse complement strand
TTGGTGCGACGGCGAGGACGCCGTCGCCACTACGGCAACTGGCGATGCACACACTTGGCGCAGAATAAATTCAATGGAATGAACATAATTAGGATGCAACGATAGGAATGGTATTGCCATGAAAGGTTCAAAGGAGATTTTTGCGGTTTATTTTCCCAGCTGGCATGCTGACAGGCATTATGAGAAGTGGTATGGCAAGGGTTTTTCTGAATGGAAACTCATGAAGACCACAAAACCGCTCTTTCCAGGGCATTTGCAGCCAAAGGAGCCCTTGTGGGGTTATTTTGACGAGGCTGAACCAGAATGGATGGCAAGGCAGATCGATTTGGCGGCGGACCACGGCATTACTGGTTTCATGTTCGACTGGTATTGGTACGGCGGCGAGCAGTTTCTTGAGAGGCCCTTGGACAAGGCATTCCTCAATGCCCCTAATCGAAACCGCCTGAAGTTCTTTCTTATGTGGGCGAACCACAACTGGAGTGTATGGCCAGCACTTCTGGATGATGTGGAATGTGGAATGCAAGGCAATGAAAATCAGTCGTCCAGACTACTTCTCAAGATGACCCACTCGGAGGATGACCTGCGGAATGTCATGGACCTCTGCTGTGAAAGATATTTTAGCTGTGAAAACTATTGGAAGATTGACGGGAAGCCAGTGTATTCATTCTACAACTGCAATCTTCTTTTTGACTTCATCCCGCCGAATCGGGTGCTGGCAATCCTTGATGAGACGGCGAAAAAGCATGGTTTCCCTGGCATTTACACGCTGATGAACATCGGCTGCTGCAACGACAACGAATATTTCTGTGGATGGGGGCGTATTCCGCGCATGAAACAGGCTGGTTTCGATGCCGTATTCGCATACAACAGCGGTCTGCGCAGCGACTACCAGCAAAGCGTTGCCAAGGACAAGCCTGTAAATGATTATACTTTTTTCATGTCAAACCAGAAATACTGCTGGGAGCGCATTGCCGAGCAGGGCTTGCCCTTTGTGCCCAGCATCACATTGGGGCTGGATGTGTCGCCTCGCTGGAGCAGGAAAGTGACTTACCCATGGGACTTTGAAAAGCTCTCCTATTATCCGATTTGCATAAACAACACACCTGAACGAGTCGGAGAACTTCTGGAGCAGGCAATGTCCATGGATGTCCAGGCGGTAATAATCAATGCCTGGAACGAATGGAGCGAGGGCATGTTCCTACTTCCTGAAAAACATTGCGGAACCGCATATCTTGACATGATTGGAAGAATATCAAGGAAACAGGAATAATAGATTACCTGTGGACAGTGGACAGTGGACTGAAGAAGTCCAGGCACAAGCATTGATGGCAAAACAAGGAGTGGAAAAATGAGTTGGATTGACTGGATAATCACGATAGTCCCGATGATCTTTGTGATGTTCATGGGTTTTTATTCACAAAAGTACATCAAGGGTGTGACTGATTATCTGGCGGCTGGCCGTGTGGCTGGCAGGTATGTGCTGACGGTGGGGGATGTGGCGCAGAACCTGGCTGTAATAACTCTAATTGGCTACACCGAGGCGCATTACAAGGCGGGCTTCGCCATGGCGTTCTGGAGCAGCATCCTGGCGCCTCTGTCAATTGTGCTGGGATTGACAGGCTTTGTCACCTACCGTTTCAGGGAGACCAAGGCCCTCAGCCTAGGACAGTTCCTGGAGATGCGCTACAATCGCCCCTTGAGAATATATGCGTCTGCGCTTCGTTCGCTTGCCGAGCTGCTTGCCAATTGCATGTGCCCCGCACTGGCCGCCAGATTCATGATTTACTACATAGGGCTGCCATATTCCTTCAATCTGTGCGGCATGCAGATACCGACTTTTATGGTTCTGACGCTTATCATGATTACGCTGTGCGTTACGATATGCTACCTTGGCGGTGCGCTTTCACTGCTGGTCACAGATACAATTCAAGGCTTCTTCTGCTATCCGCTGCTGATTATCTTCACAATATTCATTGCAATGAAATTCTCCTGGAACGGAGTGGTGGTGCCTGTGATGAGCGACCGCATTGCAGGGCAAAGTTTCCTGAATCCATACGATGTGCAAGGCTTGCGGGACTTCAATATGTTCGCGCTGGTCGTGTCGGTCTATAGCACGATTATCAACCGCGGCAACTGGGAGGGCACCAGCTCCAGCATTGCAGCTCGTTCGCCCCATGAGCAGAAGATGGCAGGCGTAATGGGCACCTGGCGAGCCATGTTCGGCTCGGTGCTGTATATCCTGCTGGTGATTTTGGTCATAGCCACATTGAACCACAATTCCATGGCGAAAGTCGGGCGCGATGTACGCAACGATCTTAGCATGAAAGTACTGCGTGAAGTCAAGGCGGATGATCCAGCATGGCAGGCGAAGATAGTGGCGGAAATGGAGACACTGCCGCCTCGCGACCATGTTATCGGCGGCACACGCCCCCAGGATGCACCGCTTTCCCACGATACCAATCTGGACACGCCACATCTGGAACTGGTGCACAAGAATTTGAAGGACACACCGAATGGCGAGAAGCGCTATCAGGAATTCTTCACCTTGTACCATCAGATGATGCTGCCTGTTACACTACGCCATCTGCTGCCTGTTGGAATGGTCGGTTTGTTCGCTTTGTTCATACTATTAATGATGCTTTCGACTGACGATTCCAGGCTGTTCAGCGCAGCGCAGACCATTGCGCAGGACTGCGTTGTGCCGTTTATGCGCAAGGGCATTCCCATGAAGTATCACGTGCTGGTGATTCGGCTTGTCTGCATCGGCTGCGGGCTCTTCTGGTTTGTGGGCTCGTTCTTCATGGCGCAGCTGGACTATGTGAACATGTTTGTGACAATAATGTGCTCCATGTGGATTGGAGCGGGACCGATGATGATTTTCGGGCTCTACAGCCGCTTCGGGAATACGACAGGCGCGTTCTGCTCGCTCATTTCTGGCATGGTGCTGGCGTTGTTCTTCATATTCTGCCAGCGCTCGTGGGCCTCGCTGATATATCCGTGGCTGGCGGTGCATGGATGGGAAGTGCCAGTTGGCAATTTCCTTGCCTCATGCTCGAGGCCATTCGAACCCTGGATAGTCTGGCGCATGACACCGCACAAATTCCCCATCAATTCTGTGGAAATCAACTTCATCATCATGATGTGCTGCCTGGTGCTTTACATTGCTGGTTCGCTTATTACCTACAAGGGTGCTTTCAACCTGGACCGTATGCTGCACCGTGGCATCTACAATACTGATGGTGAAAAGAAGGAGCAGTTCAACTGGTCGCTGCGAAACATCTTCCGCAAGATGATCGGCATCACTCCCGAATTTACGCTTAGCGATAAGGTCATCACCTGGAGCGTGTTCATATATTCCTTCATCTACAAGTTCTTGATTGCCTTTGTGCTTGTGGTGATATGGAACGTGTTCTCCCCTTGGAAGCCAGCCTGGTGGGGCCATTATTTCTTTGTCATCTATCTGGTGGTTCCGCTGATTGCCGCGTTTGTCACCACATTCTGGTTCATAATCGGTGGCATCATTGATATACGGCAGCTGTTCCATGACTTGGAAAACCGCGTGACTGATCCGCTGGACAATGGGCAGGTCGAGGGGCATGTGTCGTTGTCAGACGCCAAGCTTTTCACTGCCAAGGAGAACGAGGCCAAACAACAGGAATGCGATAAATGAACTGGCGAATCATTGCATGTGGTGCTATCATGGGCTTGTTGAGCAGTTTCGGCATTGAGTTGGTAAAAGATGGCAGGCCAGTTTCTGAAATTGTCGTGGCGGAAAATGCGTCCGAGGGGACATTGCTGGCCGCACGGGACCTGCAATTTCACCTGGAAAAGATGTCTGGAGCGAAAATAAGTATTGTCACTCCAGATAAAATACAGGCGAAAAATCTGGTTTGCGTAGGGGAAAGCGAGGAGACCCGTAAAGTCGGGTACAGAATGCCGAATTTCAAGCAGTCGGGCTACGATATCCAGGTCAAGGCGAATGTGGCCATATTGACTGGTCCTGAGACTGTATTCAGGAAAAAACAGACGCCGTATGAAAATGATTTGCATGAACAAATGCGTATTCATTCATTGCAATCGGATGGAGCTGCAGCCGAGGAGGATTGCGGGCCCATGCATGCGGTCAGTGCCTTTCTTGAACATCTTGGTGTCCGTTTCTATGCGCCCTACGAGGACGGCACAATTATACCGTATCTGGAAACAGTGGTTGTGGAGGATTTCAGTGAAACAAGGACGGCTGCATTTGCAAGGCGTGTTTACAGCGGCACTATGCCTGGTCAGGATTTGGAATGTGCAATGTGGTTTAGACGGCTGAAAAGCGGGTCCAGTCTGGAATGTGCAGGCATGTTTCCAATTGCCGCGGTTCTTAAGGGCAAGGTTCCTTCGGAATGGGCGGCGGCGGATCAGTTCGGGCAGCCGATGCTTTCCAATGAGGGCTGCATTTTCCCGCGTTTCACAAACAGGGATTTTCAGCGAAGATGCGCTGAATATGTATGTCGTTATCTTGATGCCAATCCAGGTATGAAAGAACTGGAGCTGGTGTTGCCTTCACTGAGGGGTGTGCAAGATGACCGTGATCTGAAGGCGTGGCTGACCAAGAAAGTCTTTCCGCAACCAGTCAATGAAGACATCATGGCCGCATTTTACATTGCAGTTGCCAATGAGGTTCGCAAAAAACATCCAGACTGCGTTTTGATATGCCGCAATGATTTCCCTAGTTCGCATTATCGTAGTGATATTCCTGAAAATCTGAAATTCTATCCAAGCAGCATGAGTGTTGTATTATATGCTTGGCAGAAAAATCGTGAGAAATACCTGAAGCAACTGGGCAAAAGGGCGGACTGGTTTTGCAAACATCCTATGCAGCAGCGTGAATGGTGGAACGAGTTTGAATGTCCAGATACCCCGCGCCAGGGATTCTGGTTCATGCATGCGCTGCAGCAAGTCCGCCAGGCTCAGCGGCAGTATCTTTCTGGCATTGTGATTGAAACTGGCACCGACAAGGCGACAAAACGCCTGGCGGAAGTGCCATTGATGCATCTGATGTATTATGTCAACAGCAAACTGCTTTGGAATCCTGATTTGGATATGGATGCATTGCTGGACGAATACTGCCGCCTCTGGTTCGGAACAGCCGAAAAGGAGATGAGGACTTTTCTGGCATTCGCTGTAAATATGGCTTCCATGCAGCAGGAAAGGTGTTCCATCTTCTGCCAGAACGAACAACAGTGGGAAAATGACATCCATTTCTGGTTTGAACTGCTTTCAAAGGCGAAGGCGAAAACAAGTGCAGGCTCCATTTACCGCCGCAGAATCGAGGCGCTGGAGAAGGCATTTGCGCCGTTGAGGAATTTATTTCCAAAGTCTGTCCCCGCTGGCCACTTCCTTGTCGGAAAAATCCTGCCAAGTAAAACATTCTGCGACGGGGATTTCTCCAAATACGGGAATTGGTCCATGCTTCCTGGCGGCAAGGAAGAAAATATGACGGAATTTGCGCTGGGTGTGACGGAGGACCGCAGCCGTGTATTTGTCGCTTTCCGTTGTTATGAGCCTGAAATGGCGAATTTGAAGAAGGCGGAACTGCTTCCAGATGATCCTGCGATTTTTGATTTCGAGCATATCCGCATAGATTTCAAGCCAGCGGACAGAGTTGGCTATATGGCCGCAATCAATCCCTGGGGAAGTTTTGCTGATGGTTCCCACGACCCAGATGAACTTGCGAAATGGGGCAGTTTCATGGGATGGAGCAAGCCTATGACGCGAGGCTGGGCAAGGTGCTATGACGATCGCTGGGAGGCTGAAATTGTCATTGATGTGTGTGATTGTGGCAAAATGCCCGATTTCGGTGAGCCATGGGAGATGGATATTACAAGGAGTCACGGCGGGGGGCAGCGCAGGCAGCCAATGTTGGGACGCAAATATAAATTTCAGCTGACGCTGCCTAAAGTCGATTCACTGGGCAGACCGCTGAATTCCTACTATGAGAGATTAGTGCAAATCCATGGGACACGGGACGAGGCGGTCTATTCTGTCAAACGTGCGGAAGGCAAGGTGGATATCTCATCGGCGTGGGGCGGCAAGGAGTGGAGAGATGTCCCCGAAATGAGGCTGGGCTGGGAACTGGTATCTTCAGCATCATCGGGCTTCCATCCAGATGCGAGGGCAAAAATCCAGTATGACGACGAGTATCTTTATGTCCTTTATCAGGTTCACGACCAGTATGTCCGAGGCACGTTCAAGAATGACCAGGACATGGTATGCCTGGACAGCTGCATGGAGTTTTTTATCCAGCCTGACAGAACTGGACCATATTACAATTTTGAATGCAACTGCATCGGCACCTTGCTGCTGTATGAGGCCAGGCGCCAGGGACGTAGGCTGGGCATGGTTCCAGTGTCATTGGAGGAGCTGCGCGAGGTCAAACGTTTTTCCACATTGCCCCGCAATCTTTCTGGCGAGTTGGAAATGCCTGTGACATGGCACCTTGGACTGAGGATACCGCTCTCGCTGTTCGTACGTCGTTGCGGCGTCAAGTTGCCGCTGAAAGGTCAGGTATGGTATGGCAATGTCTATAAATGCGCGGATTGGACTTCGCATCCATGCTGGCTGATGTGGAAGAAAAATGAAACCTTCCATTATCCAGAAGGCTTCGGTGCATTTGTCTTCGAATAGCTGCAAGTGTTTCCATGCGCCGATGGCGTCCATGTTCGCGGCCATGAGCCGCGAACTCAGG
>JAFZZD010000156.1 GCA_017615955.1 Victivallales bacterium | reverse complement strand
TACAGGCCATATTCATACATTTTTACAACAATATTCAGAAACTATGACAAATATTACCCGTAATTATTCATCGCATTATACAACTTCATAATTGTACATTTTACCCCTTATGGGATATATTACGCCTCAATAAATAAAACAACTCAGTCTTCTCGGGGAGGCCGCACATCGGTCTGAGAGGAAGCAATGGACTTCGACCCGCGGACTTGATCTGGTCAATGCCAGCGTAGGGAAGCAAGACATTCGCCATAAGCGGAAGTCTCACCACGGGATTTCCGCTTTTTTATGGCAGACAAAACGCAATAACGACTATGGTTATCATAAACGGAGAGCAAGTTGACGAGGCAGGCAGCACGCTGGCTGACTACCTGGCCAAAAGCGGGCTGGACAAGGGCCGCGTGGCGGTGGAAATCAACGGGGACATCGTGCCCAAAGCCAAGTACGCAGAGACCATTCTCCAAGACGGCGACAAGGTGGAAATCGTGCGCTTCGTGGGAGGTGGCTGACATAATGGGCGGCGCAATTCCATCCCAGGCGGAAATGCGGGACACGCTGGCGGCGCGGCACGGCCAGGCTTTGCAGGCGCGGCTGGAGAAAGCCTGCGTGGCGGTTTGCGGTCTGGGCGGACTGGGTTCAAACATTGCCATCGCCTTGGCACGCGCAGGTGTCGGGCAGCTCCATCTCTTCGACTTCGACCGTGTGGACATCTCCAACCTGAACCGCCAGCAGTACTTTGTGCGCCAGCTGGGCATGCCAAAGACCGCCGCCATGAAGGAGAACCTGGCTGAAATCGCGCCATACTGCCGCGTCACAGCCACGCAAGTGCGCCTGGACGAAGCAAACATCCCCCGCCTGCTTGCGGGCTTCTCCATCATAGTGGAGGCATTCGACAAGGCGGAGGCCAAGGCAATGCTGGTGAACACGGTGCTTGAAAAGTTTCCCAATGCCTGGCTGGTCTCGGGCAATGGTATGGGCGGCCATGCCAGCGCCAACCTCATACGCACACGCCGCCTCGGTCGCCGGTTCCTGCTTTGCGGAGACGGCATCAGCGGCATTGAGGAAGGCGAAGGGCTTTTCTCCGCCCGCGTCATGGCCTGCGCAGCCCATGAGGCGCTGGCAGTAATAAGAATCATCGCAGGGGACTTCGATGCCCCTGACGTGAAAGAATAGAGGTCAAGTAAAATGCAAAAGAACGACACATTTGTTTTGGGCGGGCACAGTTTTTCATCCCGCTTTATCCTTGGTTCTGGAAAGTATTCCCTTAAGCTCATCAAGGCGGCAGTGGAAAATGCAGGTGCGGAAATCATCACCATCGCGGTGCGACGCGCCAACACGGCTGAACATGAGAACATACTGGACTATATCCCCAAAGGCGTAACACTGCTCCCCAACACGTCTGGCGCAAGAAATGCTGACGAGGCCATACGCATTGCGCGTCTGGCGCGTGAAATCGGCTGCGGTGACTTCGTTAAAATCGAAATCATGCGGGACACAAAATACCTGCTGCCTGACAACCAGGAAACAATACGCGCCACTGAAAAACTCTCATCAGAAGGCTTCATTGTGCTGCCATACATGTTCCCTGACCTAAAAGCCGCGCAGGACCTGGCAAAGGCAGGCGCAGCCGCCATCATGCCGCTGGCCGCCCCCATCGGCTCCAACCAGGGCCTCCAGGCAAAGCCATTCATACAGATACTCATCAATGAAATCGAACTGCCAATCATCGTGGACGCCGGCATAGGACGCCCCTCGCAGGCCTGCGAGGCAATGGAAATGGGCGTCACCGCCGTCATGGCAAACACTGCGCTGGCAACTGCGGGGGACATTCCCCTGATGGCCTCAGCATTCCGCGACGCCATCAACGCCGGCCGTTCAGCATGGCTTGCAGGGCTTGGACGCGTCCTCGAACGGGGCGCCTCCGCCTCGGACCCCCTGACTGGCTTCCTTCACGACTGATTATTGGAGGCAATAGGACACAATGCCAAATCAATTCTACGTCGATTCCAAATTTCTCTCACCTGAGGCACTGGCAAGAAAACACGAACTGGAAAACAACCCCGCCTCAAGAAAGGACATAATGGAGTATCTTCCTGGCATGGAGATCATACAGTCCGACACCAGGCAGAAGGTAATGGAGCGTGTCGCCTCCTACGACCCGTCACAGTTCACTACCAGGGATGTCATGCGCGCATTGGAGCACGAACATTGCACCATCGAGGATTTCCAGGCGCTATTGTCCCCAGCAGCCGCGCCATTGCTGGAGCAGATGGCCACCAGGGCCCGCAGGGAGACTGTCCGCCACTTCGGCAACACAGTCTATCTGTTCACCCCGCTCTACATCGCCAACTACTGCGAGAACTACTGCGTATATTGCGGCTTCAACTGCTACAACCATATCAGGAGAATGCGGCTAAATATGGAACAGATCGAGCATGAGATGAAAATCATTGCCGCCTCAGGAATGGAGGAAATACTGATACTCACTGGCGAAAGCCGCGCAAAAAGCAACGTGGAATACATTGGCGACGCCTGCGCCCTGGCAAGAAAATACTTCCGTCTGGTGGGCATAGAGGTCTATCCACTCAACACGGACGAATACAAGTACCTCCATGAACGCGGCGTCGATTATGTGACGGTATTCCAGGAGACATACGACACGGCCCGCTACGAGCAACTGCATCTGGCCGGGCACAAGAGGGTGTGGCCATACCGCTTTGACGCGCAGGAACGGGCCTTGATGGCGGGCATGCGCGGCGTGGCGTTCTCCGCATTGCTGGGCCTTTCTGACTTCCGCAAGGACGCGCTGGCCACGGGTCTTCACGCATATTTCCTGCAACGGAAATACCCATTCGCGGAAATATCCCTTTCATGCCCGCGCCTGCGCCCAATCGTCAACAACGAGGCCATCAATCCCCAGGATGTGCATGAACGCCAGCTCTGCCAGATCCTATGCGCCTACCGCATTTTCCTGCCATTCGCAGGCATCACCGTTTCCTCCCGCGAAAGCGCCTCATTCCGCAATGGCATCGTAAAGATCGCCGCCACAAAAATATCGGCTGGCGTATCCACGGGCATCGGCGACCATGAAAGCAAGTACACGGGAAAGAAAAACGACGAGGAGGGCGACGAGCAATTCGAAATCGCCGATGCGCGCAGCCTCAACACCATGTACAATGACATGGAGGCAGAGGGCCTACAGCCTGTGCTGAACGACTACCTCTACCTCTGACCTTTTTTCCACCTGTATAGTTGAAAAGTGGACATTGGGGCAAAGCCCCAATGTTGTCCATTACTCCTATAGTTTCTAGAACTGGTACTGCGCACTCAGGACAAAGCCGTCGCCCACACCCAGCTTGCTGTCCCTGTCCTTGTTGCCAGTGTTCACATACGCGCCCACCAGCGTCAGCTGCTTTGTGACAAACCAGGCGACATGACCGTTCCAGTATTCCGAGTTGTCGATATTGTCACTCACGTTGATTCCCTGGCGGTATTCAATACCAATGGCCACATTCTCGCTGGGAAGAACATCGATATTTGCGAAAACGCCCGTCCCATAATGATTGTGCCCCACCACGCCATAGACCACCTCGTCGCTGCGCTGCACGCCAGCGGACACCAGCACAGGAACTGGAAGCTGCTTAATTAGCTTGCTCGCCACAATGTAGTAGTTGGCACCTGAATGGTCCAGCCCCAGCGCGTCCGTGGTATTGCTGTCCGTATGGCGATATTTCACGCCAAGGGCAATCGCAGGTGTCCAGTCTGTGTCAAATGCGTTCTCGTCCAGCACACGCACCTTCAGTCCCAATGTATTAGCCTCGATGTTGTTGTCGCCATAGTCCTTCGCATTCACCAGATTGTATGCGTAGCTCAACTCCACGCGATTGGCCAAGCTAAGGGACACGCTATAGGAACTCCACTCAATGTTGCTTTCCGTCAGCTTTACATACCATGCGCCAAACTGCGGCTTGCTTATCCATTCATTGTCCTCGATTTTCAAACCAGAGGTAAACGCCAGCGGATTAAACGCAATGCCTCCAGCACCATCAAGACTGTTAAGCGGAACACCCGCTTTCGCCGTTCCAATCAATGCCAATGCCCAAATCGCCAAAAATGCCTTTGTAAAAATGTTCTTCTTCATGTTGCCCTCTCCTATGCATTGTTGTTGATAACTTTACTACTTTATTAGTAGTATTTCTTTTGAAAACGCGCATACTATACGCCATATTTTATACTTTGCAAATAAAGGCTACTAAAAAAGTTGATTTTTTACAAAACAAGGATTTTTCCAGAAAGATATGTTTTCCAAGAGGATAGGTATGTGCGCGGCCATTGGCCGCGCATCAGGACGTAG
>JAFZZD010000017.1 GCA_017615955.1 Victivallales bacterium | reverse complement strand
TTATGGCCTGTTGCAAAAACTAATTATGTGAGCGCCGAAGCGGCGCTCACTCAAGTTGGCCAACTTGTTCGATTTCGCCTGTTGGACAAGGCACAGGTTGGCCAGCCCGTGCGAGATGTCCGGGGCTTTGCCTTGTCGCTTGTTCAACCTGAGTGAGCGCCGCTTCGGCGCTCACAAAATTAGGTTCTATGATTATTGCCTACCATCTTGGGAAACAGAGTAATCCTCAAAAGCGCGGCATGAATTTGTTCTTCACGCCGAAGCGCATGATTTCCTCGAACAGGATCAACCCCGTATCAACGATTTCCTGGAGGGTATATGGGAAATTCTCGCAGCCATGCTGGAACTCATACATCAATGGCAGCGCACCAGAGGCAAGGTACAATATGTCCTGCAGCAGGAAATAATTGTGCTTCTTGATGTTGATGTTGCAGTATGGCCGCAAGTTGCAGACAGTCTGGTGCGTTATGGTGAGATTGGAGATCTGGATTGTCATCATGTCAGCCGCTGGTGTTACGCTAAACGCTGGGCCGCACATGCCAGGCTCCGCCTCGCAGCTGTGGCATGAAAGGATGCAGTCTGGCCTTTCCGCGTGCACGATGTCCACCAATGTCCTTACCTCGGGCTGCATGTCGCCGAAGAAGTCGTCATGCTGGCAGTTCACGCCATTGTCGTTGAAATATGCGCCCAGTTGCTTCATTTCCGAGACAGGCAGAGGCATGATCTCCTTGTGCCAGGGATACGTGCAGGGCCTGCCATCCTTCCAGATGCCGTGGGCATAGAACTGGAATGTCTCCAGGCTCTCGCCCTGCAAGGCATCCAGCTTGAAGCGGGCCCGTCCGTCAGGCTGGCTCAATGGCACCAGCACTAGCCGATACTGCCTTGCCAGTGACAGCAGCGCCTCGTTCTCCCTGCCCAGCAGGTCATAGCCCTTCTCCAGCAGGTTCACCAGATTCATGAGCGAGGCGCACCCCTCGATTTCCGCGCCGTGTATCGCCGCATAGATAAACAACACAGGCTTCTTCCGCTCTGGTCCACGGGTGTACAACTCTGGCTTCTTCGCCGCATACGCAGATGAGAAACTGACCTTCTGTGGCAAGTCCTCCTTCTCGCCATACTCGTACATCAATATTTCCCTGCCGCCGGCGGAATGCCCCGCCACGGAGACCTTCCCCTTACTCGCAACGCGATAGATGTATTCCTTGACCGCCTCGTTTGAACTTATCCACCATTCTGGAACATTCTTTGCCATAGTTTCTCCTTTTTTATGTGGGCGCCGAGGCGGCGCCCACTCAAGTTGCCCTAGCGGAAACACACGCATTGTAAGAAACGCATTTCCCGCATAGTTGCAACCTACAAAAATCTGTTACTGCCAAAAACGCTGTTTCCGCTAGGGCAACTTGAGTGGGCGCAGCCTCGGCACCCACATAAATTCTGTTATCGCCAAAAACGCTGTTTCCGCTAAGGCAACTTGAGTGGGCGCCGCCTCGGCGCCCACGTAAACTACCGCAGTTTAGCCAGGGCGACCTGCACGGGCGAGGGCTTCGTTCCCTTCATTTTCGCCACTTCGTCAATCGCCTCGAAAAGTGTCTCGCATGCGGTGCGGTAATCCACGCCGCCCAGCTCCACCAGCAGCCTGGTTCCTCTGTCCAGAAGTTTCTTGTTGGTGCAGTCCACCCAGCTCATCCAGTTGCCTGTCACGCGCCCCAGCATGGTCATGACGCCAGTGGAAATAGTGTTCAGCGCCAGCTTCAGCGCAAGATGCTCCAGCAGCGACAGTGCGCCTTTGGCGCATTTTGCCTCAATGCCAAATCCTGGCGCGTCCTGGTTTATATGCAGGAAGCCCTTCTTTGCAAAGTCCACCGCATATTGGGAAAATGCCCTCTTCAGTTCCTTGCTTGGTGCGCCAACGGAAATCAGCACAGCCGCATCATCAGGCCCGCCACGGCGTTCCTCCACATTCTCGTTGCCGATGAGTATCTTCAGCATCTCGTCCTTGCTGATGGCAGGCGGGCGCTTTGCGATCTTGTCCCCCGCGCCCATTGCCACATAGTCCTCTGGCGTCCAGTCCAGGCACCTGTGCTTGCGGTTCAACGCCTTGGCCCAAGCCTCGCTGGTTGAATACAGCGGGTTCTTCACAAAAGTCCATGGCTGGGGCGAGACCTTGTCATCGCATTTCTTGAATGGGGGCAGCATGAATGTAGGCGAGCGTTCCGTGGTATCCGTGAATATGTCCAGCAGGAAATCATCGGCAAAATATGTCATCTTGCCGCTGTTCCTGTAGGTTCTCGCCTCAAAGCAGATGTATCTTGCCATGTTCCTGACGTTGCCTGGCTCTTCCAGCGACGTCAGCAAATCCTCGAATGCCTGGACATAGTCCAGTTCAGGAAGGCGCATCAGCTTGTGCATGATAGTCTCCAGCGCTGCGCCCGCCACATATTGCTCGGAAGTGGTGGCCTGCATGCGCGTGGAACCCGCCAGCGCCATTGGCCCGCAATGTAAATCCAGCACGCAGACACGCTTGTCCTCGATTGCGCGACGGGAGCGCTCCAAATGCGCCGCCAGCACATCGGCCGGATTGTTGAAAAGCAGGAACACGGCGCATCCCCTGTCAGCCGCCTCATAGAGCGAACCCAGCACCGACGAGGTTTCGCCGCCTTCGGTGATCGCCACCAGCATGTCCTTGTCGCACATCTTTGCCTCTTCCACCTGGCGCTTGCCGAAGCTGGCGTAGTCCTCGAAGAACTCCACCGAGCGTATCAGCGCAAAGTCGCCGCCCGTCATGATGCTCTCCACGGCGTCTGCGTACTTGGCGGCGGCCTTGTTCTCCGTGCAGTATTTGCGCCACATCGCCTCCAGCAGGATGCTGAGTCTGCCAGTGGCCCCGCATCCCGAGAAGATGATGCGCCCGCCATTGCGTATGGTCTTAAGCCCCTGGCTCACCAGCTTATTGTAGTTTTTGGACACCATGACGCGCCGCAGCATTGCCAGCACGTCCCTGTCAATCCTCTGAAGGCAGGCTACGCCTTTTGAGGCGGACTTCTTGAAATCCGCCTGCAATGTCCTGCTCTTGGGATTGGATTGCTCCGTTGGCAGGAACCCCAGATGGAACTGGGTTTCCTCGCGGATGAATTGGTCTGCTTGTTTTTTGAATTTCGCGTCCATTTTAGTCAAACCTGTTTTTATTTGCTTTTTCAACTTGATATTATTGGAATGCATTGTATAATGTCACAGTTTTTTAAGTTTCGTGTTTCACCCCTAAAAAACAGGAGAAAAACCATGGCAGACAAGAAAGAAATCTTCGCAGATGGCATTGGCCAGATACACTTTGCAGGCGGCATGGTCCGTATGGACCTGATGACCTTGCAGCCCACAGAGGAAGGCAAGGCCCCCGTACCCGAAACCAATGTTCGCCTGATCCTCCCTCCACAGGGCTTCCTGGCAGCCTTCAACTCAATGCAGCAGTTGATTGACAAGCTGGTCGAAGCCGGCGTTGTCAAGAAGAACGAGAATCAGCAGTAACATGCTGAAACGGACGCCTAGCTTTCGCTAGGCCAGAAAGCGCAGAGGCTTATGCCTTTGCGCTTTTTTTGTCATCTTGCAAGCTCCACTTTACCATGTTCAAAGCGATAGACCTTGTTGCAGGATGCAATGGTGGAGAGGCGGTGTGCAACAATAATCAGCGTATGGGTGCCACGCAATGCCTCAATGGCTGACACCACGGCGGCCTCCGTGTCATTGTCCAATGCGGACGTGGCCTCGTCGAACACCAGCACGCTTGGCTTCCTGTAGAGGGCGCGGGCAATGCCGATGCGCTGCCTCTGCCCGCCTGAAAGCAAAACCCCGTTTTCCCCAACGATCGTGCGGTCCCCCTCTGGCAGCGAGGCGATGAAATCGCCCAGCTGCGCGGAGGCGAGCGCATTCTGCAACGCGTCCTCATCCACGTCTTCAGGCGCAATGCCCAGCGCCACATTGGCCCTAATGCTGTCATCCAGCAAATAGATGTCCTGGGGCACAAAGCCCAGCAATGCCTGCCATCCAGGCAGATTGTCCTGTATGTCCTTTCCGTCCACGGTGATTTTGCCCTGGCTAGGCGTGAAAAGGCCAAGGATCAGTTCAGCCATGGTGGTTTTGCCTGAGCCAGTGGTGCCCACAAACCCCACGGAAGAGCCGCATTCTATCTGGAATGAAACATCCTTCAGCACTGGTTCTGAAGCATCTGGATATGAAAACTCAAGTTGCTCTATGGAGAGCTTTTCCCTGAAGTCCATCTTCTCAACTTCATCAGGCAACTCCACCATATCAGCCTCCAGCCCCCGCATATCATTGGCAAGTTCGGCCAATGCGCTGGAATTGTAGCGCAAAGTTGAAAAGAACAGCATCATCTCCGTGATGCAGCCCTTCAGCCTCGCCAGTGAGGCAGCCATCAATACAAGCGTCGGCGCCACCATCTGGGGCGTCCTGCCGCCGGCAAGCAAAATGGCAAAAGTGCCCACCAGCACCAGCACCGTAAGCAATTCCATGGCAGGCCACAGATTCTTCTGCGTGGTGTTGAGCACACGCATTGCCATTGCCTGCTGCTCAAGCTCCTTGTGCAGCTTCTGTGTAAATCTTCCACGGCATCCTAGAATAATCGTCTCCTTCAGGGTGTGCATGCCTTCCGTAAGCAATTTCACCACACTCATTCTGGCATTGTATGCCAGGCGCCCCTGCAGTTCTATGCGGCGACGGGACAGCAACATAAACGCACCGCCAAACACCGCCAGCACTCCAAATGCTGAAAGCGAAACTTTCCAATCGAAAAATGCCAGCAAAAACAGAATTGCCAAGGTGACAAGGCCATTGCGTATAAAACTTGTCAACGGAGAAAGCACACCATCGATAAGCCGTTCAGTTTCAGAAGAGACACTGTTTATCAGTCTATTGGAATTTATGCCCCGCACAATTCCGTAGGGCACCTGCATATATGCCTTGAATATCCTGCTTCCCAAGGCAATTTGCCTGTTGCGCAGTATCCGCTCCTGAAACCAATGAAGCGTCATAAAATATATTGTACGCAAGAAGAACAGGCACAGCAGGACAATGCTGCCCTGCAACGGAAATTTCTCTGGGCTGAAATATTGAAGAAGCCTGCCATCCAGACCATTCATCAGGCCTGACACGAATATGGGTATGGCCGCCAGTGTGGCCATTTCAATCAAGCTGCCGACAAGCATCAGCACCACTAGCAGCGCAAAACGCAGGCGGTCGCTCCTGCTGAAAATATAGCAAAAGTCAGCGTACACCTTCCGCCTCCTTGTACAGTTCCTCCAGTTGCTGGGCGACATCCTGCGGCTTTATGCCCGCAAGGCAGGAATACTGCCCTTCCGTCAATGGACAAGTGCGCTTGAAGCAGGGGCGACAGCTCTTGTCCGACACCAGCAGGCGCCATTGCGCACCAATTGGTCCTGTTGCCACGGGGTCCGTGGAGCCAAATATGGCCACGCCGGGCGTTCCCAGTGCCGCCGCAAGATGCATGGCACCTGAATCATTGGCGACCACTGCCTCGCAGGCGGACAGCACTGCCATCAGCTGCGCCAGATTCGTCCTGCCCGCCAAGTCCATGGAGCCTGGCAGCTGCGAACATAACTGTGCCGTGGTAGCGGCCTCCTTTGAAGTGCCTACAAACACGATTCTCCTGCCCTGGGCAAGCTGCATTTTCGCCAATTCCAGAAAATGCTCCATTGGCCATTGCTTGGCGGGACCATAAGCCGCGCCAGGCGCCAGAGCCAGCCATCCCTTGCCCGATATGCCAAAGTCCGCCGCCAACTGCAAATCCACCTTCAACGCAGGATATGAAATGCCAGGCTGCAGCTTCACAATGGACGAGACCAGTTCCAGATAATAGAACAGCTGGTGCCTGTCCCCCGCGCCTTTTGCGCGAGGCCATTCAGGTATGGTATGGGTCAGCATCCAGCCACGGAAACGCCCGCGCCTGCCGACTTTCTGGGGTATTCCGCAGCGGCAAACGTCCATCGCCGAGCCGAATGAATTGGGAAAGACAAGGGCCACGCCAGGTGCCAGGCGCCGCAGCACATTGCGCTCATCGCCAGATGCATGCCTGCCCTGCATGGGAACCACCACATCAACCCAGGGACATGCGGACCACAGGGGCGCCAGGGCCGCAGGACACAACACAAAGAAGCCACAGGCACGAGGCAAGGCACGGCTTGCCTGCCAGGCGGCTGGCAGGGTCATCAGCGCATCGCCAAGCCAGTTGGTGCAGCGCAGAAGCAGCCCATTACGCCACTTCAGCTGAAACGGCTCCCGCTCTGGTATGGCGGGTATGTTCGGTACGTATTTCATTATAGGGGCAAGGTTAGGTAG
>JAFZZD010000155.1 GCA_017615955.1 Victivallales bacterium | reverse complement strand
GGCCTGCAGCGTTTAATGTTTCGACGATATTGCTCATTACCTAATCCCGAAGAACACCACCATGCTGAAGATGAGGGCGAAGATGCTCACCAGGTGCATGCGCCACACGATCTTGGAATTCATCAGGGGCTTGCTGGGGAAACGGCCTTCCCATTTCTTTTGGTAATGGTGGTGCAGGGGTGCGCACAGGAAAAGTCTACGGCCCGTGCCGGTGGTCTTGCGGGTAAACTTGAACCACAAAATTTGCAGCAACACGGAGAAAGCTTCGGCGATGATGATGATGCACACGATAGGCAGGAACAATCCTGCTTGCACCAAGATGAACATGATGCCGATGGCGGCACCAAAGCCCACGGAACCTGCATCGCCCATGTAGATTTCGGCAGGGGGACTGTTGAACCACAGGTAGGCAAGCAGGGCGCCCGCGATGGCGGTGGCCAGGGGGAACAGTTCATCGCAGCCCGGCAGGTAGGGTACACTCAGGTACTGGCTGAAGATGAAGTTGCCGCTCACATAGGCCACGAGGCCCACGAACACCATGCTGGTAAGGATAGGCACAGAGACCAGGCTGTCTAGGCCGTCAGTGAAGTTGGTTCCGTTGGCAGATGCCGCAATCACGAATGTCATGAAGCCCACAAAGGCCCAGTTAGGCAGAGAAATCTGGAAAACGTCGATGGGGCAGAAGGGGATGGTCAGGTTGCCCTTGAGTTCGGGAATGAACTTGTAGCAGATGACCGCCACTACTAGGCTGAAAAGGAAATACAGGAACAGGCGGAGGCTGCTGGATATGCCGTCGGCCTTTTCCATGTAGTCGGCGGCCTTGAGCTTGCCCAGCTTGATAAGGCGCTTGGCCTTGACTTTGGCAATGTCGTCGATGGCGCCGATGGCGCTGAATGCCGCAAGGATGATGAGGGTGGGCACCGTGTAGTTGTTCATCTGGCACACCAGCAGGGACACCGCCTCCACGACCACCACGAGCAAAAGGCCGCCCATGATGGGAGGGCTCTTGGCACCGTCCTTGTCGAAATCGCTAGTGGCATCCAGCTTTTGCATGAACCTGATGTACTTGGGCATCAGGAACAGCACTAGCACAATGGAGAGCATGGCGGCCACGCCTGCACGGAACAGACGGCCGTCGAAAAGATCAATGTTGGTAACGTGATAAAGCCAGTGGCAAAGCATAGGCAAATAATAAAAAATTCTACATTGTATGGTATGAGCGAATTGCATATCAACTGCCCCCACTGCGGGTCTTCCTTCCAGGTTATGGTGAAGGGCGAACCTTCTAGTATGATGGTGTTTTCTTGTGTCAAGTGCAAGACGCCGCTGATGTATTACGGGGGTGAGACCGCTGAACTGGATAGGGAAGAATTTGCTGGACTTCGCAAGCGCCTGTCCAAGGTGTTGGACGTGGTCATTAGTAATGATTCCTCGGTAAAGGAAGTGGCGGATTCCCTGCGTAGTATGGTGGATGCCTCCAACGCCATTGCGGAGGAACGGATGGAACGGTCGCAGGAAGGTCGCCGCGATGAGGGTGCCGCGACCATCACGGATGAAGCCCTGGAGCAGTTGCAAAAGGACCTTGCCGAGATGGATGTGGACAAGTTCCTGGAAAGCTTGTAAATGCTAGAATTCTTCATTGCTGCCATTGTTGTCGCCCTTGCACCGGGTCCTGATAATTTATTTGTACTCGCCCAAAGTGCCACCTATGGCGCCAAGGCGGGGATTTGTATCATTTGCGGGCTCTGTACGGGCGTTTGCATACAGACAAGCCTCTTGGTGCTAGGGGTGTCTGCCCTGATTGCCGCAAGCCCAACAGCCTTCTTTGTAATCCAGTGCTTGGGGGCGGCGTACTTGCTTTACCTG
>JAFZZD010000154.1 GCA_017615955.1 Victivallales bacterium | reverse complement strand
TCTTCAAGAACTTGATGGCAGCACCAATGTCGGCGACAGGATTGCTGCCGACTTCCCTCTCTATGGTCAGGAAGCCCGAATACCCCACTTCGGACAGAGCCGCCAAATAGCGCGGCCAATCCACACTGCCCTCCCCTAGCGGCACCTCGTTGAAGTAGTCGCCCATTCTAAAGCCTTCAATTCCCTTTCTGGCAAAGCTGTCGTATATGAGGTTGGGGTCGCAAGCCTGCAAATGCACGCCGTCCTTTGCATGGGTATGGACAATGTATTTGCCCAAGGTGTAGACAGCTGCGACTGGGTCCTCATTCAGCACCATTACCAGATTCGCGGGGTCCAGATTCACGCCGATGCCCTTGCTGTTGACATCCTTGAGGAATACCGCCAGGCATGCCGCCTTTTCTGGACCAGTCTCAATGGCAAAAGTGACGCCTTTGCCTTCTGCATAAGCACCCAGTTCCTTGCATACCTTCAACTGATTCTGATAGATCGGCGAACCGCTGTCTTCAGGGACCACGCCTATATGCGTGGTGACAACTTTCACGCCCAGATCAACCGCCAAATCAACTATCGCCTTGGAGCCATCTATCTTGCTTTTGTTCTCTTCAGGCACTTGGAAACCATGCCCGCCGAAATCACCGCACAATGCGGAGATTTCCAAACTGTTCCGCCTAGTCAAATCCAGAAAATCCTGCCGAGCCTTGGCATCCATTTTTTCAGGAGTCATTTCGCCTGCGACCACGTAAACCTGCAGGCCCTCGGCCCCCATTTCACTTGCCTTCTGCACAGCCTCCTTTATAGGCAAATGCAATGAATCAAGCATAACACCTATCTTAAAACGCTTCATTCTTGAATACCTCCAGCTTCTTTATAACTATAGTCAATATAGAAAGATGCAACTTCACCAAAGAAACCCATGCTGCCTCAAGCCCTCGTAGAGCGCAATGGACACGGCATTGGCAAGATTATGGCAACGCGCATGCTCACCTGGCATGGGTATGGTCCACAGAGCCTCGCTGTATTTTTCATAAAACTCTGGCGGCAAGCCATGTCCCTCATTGCCGAACACCAAATAGTCGCCTATGCCAAGCTTGCAGTCATAGAGGCTGCGGCTTGTCTTGGAACTGCAGAACCTGAGGTTTTCAGGATGACCGTTTTTATCCAGAAAATCCTGCCAATCCTCATATACACTCCAATGCAAGAAGGGCCAATAGTCCAGCCCCGCCCGTTTCAAATGCGCCTCATCCAAACTGAAGCCCAAGGGCTTTACCAGATGCAGCTGTGGGTCCGTGCAGACGCACAGACGACCTATAGTACCTGTGTTCTGCGGTATCTCAGGCGCAACCAGAACTATGTGGAAGCAAGGACGGAACATCCGCGTCAGAACTGATGCAGGAAACGCACGTCGTTGTCATACAGCAGACGCAAATCGTTTATTCCGTAGCGTATCATGGCAATGCGCTCAAGACCGAAGCCAAAGGCAAAGCCACTCACCTTTTCCACATCATAGCCCACATTTGCAAACACAGCTGGATTGACCAGACCAGCGCCCGCAATCTCTATCCAGCCAGACCCCTTGCAGACACGGCATCCAGTTCCGCCGCAGACAATGCACGAAGCATCGCATTCCACGCTCGGTTCTGTAAATGGGAAGAAATGCGGACGGAAACGTATCTTGGTCTTTTCGCCGAACATCTGCCGTGAGAACTCAGCCAAGGTTCCCTTCAAATCCGCCAATGACACATTCTCATCGACATAAAGGCCCTCGATCTGGTGGAAGC
>JAFZZD010000153.1 GCA_017615955.1 Victivallales bacterium | reverse complement strand
GACACCTTTTCAACGCAGAGACGCTCCCTTTTAACGCAGAGGCGCAAAGACGCAGAGACACAGAGTTTTTATTGTTTTCGACACAAGACTGCCGTGTCTTTAGGCAAATGTGTGGAACAGAGAAAAAAACAATAAAAAATCTCTGCGTCTCTGCGCCTCTGCGTTAAAAGGAGCGTCTCTGCGTTGGTCAGGGTAAAAAATGCCAGGCTGGTGTGATTTTACAAAATGTTGCATTAAATTCTGGCATGTTATTTGCAAAAGCAGTAGTGGTCTGTCGTGTCTTTGCGGCGGGCTTTTTAGTTGAGAGAGGCAAGAAAGGAACAATCTATGGCAAATTGCGCGATAGTGGGGATAAACTGGGGTGATGAAGGCAAGGGCAGGATGGTGGACCTGCTGACTGACAGCTACGACATTGTGGTGCGCTACCAGGGCGGCGGCAACGCAGGGCATACCGTCATCAACGAATATGGCAAGTTCGCCTTGCACCTGCTGCCCTCCGGCATATTCAGGCCAGGCGTGGTGAACATCCTTGGCAATGGCGTTGCCTTGGATGCGCAGAATCTGCTGGGTGAGATACAGGATGTCACCAGCAAGGGCGTGAAGATCACGCCTGAAAACCTGAAAGTCAGCGAGCGCGCCTCGCTGCTGCTGCCGTGGCACAGAGACCTGGACGCATTGGAGGAGGCCCGCCTCAAGGACAAAAAGTACGGCTCCACAAAACAGGGCATCGCACCATTCTATTCGGACAAGTACCAGAAGAAGACCGTGCTGGCTGGCGAGCTGTTCTACCCCGAGGAACTAAGGAGCCATTTGCAGGAGCTGCTGGAGTGGAAGAACCTGATTGTCTCGGGCGTGTATGGCGCACCTGCATATACCATGGCAATGCTGGATGACTGGCTGGACAAATACGGCAACGCGCTGAAGCCATTCGTATGCGACACGGCCACATACCTTCGCGAAGCACAGACTGCCGGAAAGAACATAATGTTCGAGGCACAACTAGGCTCGCTGCGTGACCTGGACTATGGCATCTACCCATACACCACTTCCTCCAATACCACTGCTGCATTTGCGCCAGTGGGTTCTGGGCTTGCATCCTTGAAACTGGACAGCATTGTTGGCATCGTGAAGGCATATTCCACCTGCGTGGGCGAAGGGCCGTTCGTATGCGAGATGTTCGGGGACGAGGCGGAAAAACTGCGTGAGGCGGGCGCTGAATACGGCGCCAAGACAGGCAGGCCCCGCAGAGTGGGACCGCTGGACATCGTGGCGACACGCTATGGCGTCCAGGTGCAGGCGGCAAGCTGCATCGCCTTGACAAAACTGGATGTGCTGGGCTACATGACCTCGATCCCCGTCTGCACGCACTATGAGCTTGATGGCAAACGGACTGACAAATTCCCGTTCCCCGCGCTGCTGTACAAGGCAAAGCCTGTGATCGAGCAGTTCGAGGGCTGGAATTGCGACATCTCCGGCATTCGCAGGTGGGAGGATTTGCCTGAAGCCGCAAGAAAATACGTCACATACGTGGAAGAGCGCATTGAATGTCCCATAAAGTATGTCTCCGTGGGACCAGAGAGGGATAGCATTATCATCAGATAAAGGAACTTGCATGAACAAGCAGTGGATTGCAATACTGGACTACGGCTCGCAATATACGCAGCTGATCGCCCGCCGCATCAGGGAGAATGAGGTCTATTCTGAAATTGTCAGCTGGAACACCACGGCTGATGAATTGAGGCGCAACATGCCCGCCGGCGTAATATTATCGGGCGGTCCCAACAGCGTGTTCGAGGAGGGCGCACCGGATGTTGACAAGGCAATATTCGACCTTGGAGTGCCGGTGCTGGGGATTTGCTACGGAATGCAGCTCATGTCCCAGAAACTGGGCGGCAAGGTGGTGCCAGGCATTGAGCGTGAATACGGCAAAATGCCCATTGAACTCATGGAGGGCAATCCGCTGTTCAAGGGCATTCCCTCCACAATCACCGTGTGGATGAGCCACGGCGACAGGGTGGAGGCCATACCTGGCAACTTCGAGCGCGGCGCATTGTCCGCCACATGCCCATACGCGGCGATGTTTGACAAGGAAAGGCGCCTCTATGGCCTGCAATTCCATCCGGAGGTGGTCCATACCCAATTTGGCACGGACATTCTTTGCAACTTCGTATTCGGCATTTGCGGTTGCGGACGGGACTGGAAATTGAGTTCCTGGGTGGATGACACCGTGGAGAAACTAAGGCGTCAGGTGGGTGAGGACGAGGTGGTCCTGGGCTTGTCTGGCGGCGTGGATTCATCCGTGGTGGCTGTGCTGCTTAGCAAGGCAATTGGCAAACGGCTTCATTGCATATTCGTGGACAATGGCCTGCTGCGCTACGGCGAGGCAGAGCAGGTGGAGGAGATGTTCCACAAGACGTTGGGGCTGGATTTGACTGTGGTCAGGGCGGCGGACCGTTTCTACGCCGCTCTGAAGGGACTGGAGAATCCAGAGGACAAGCGCAAGACCATAGGCAAGCTGTTCATCGATGTGTTTGCGGAGGAGGCACGCCGCTTCAAGCACTGCAAATACCTGGGGCAGGGCACGATCTACCCCGATGTAATCGAGAGCCGTTCCCCGCGCAAGGGACCTTCCCAGACCATTAAGAGCCACCACAATGTGGGCGGCCTGCCTCCAGATTTGAAGTTTGAACTGGTGGAACCACTGCGCGAATTGTTCAAGGACGAGGTCAGGCAGGTGGGGCGCGTCCTGGGCATGGCGGAGGAATTGCTGGTGAGGCAGCCCTTCCCGGGGCCAGGTCTGGGCGTGCGCATCCTTGGCGAAGTGACTGCGGAGAAGGTGCGCCTGCTCCAGCAGGCGGACTTGCGTGTGCAGGAGGAAATCCGTAAATTGCCCGACTACAAGACGATATGGCAGACATTCGCTGTGCTACTGCCAGTGAAGAGCGTGGGCGTAATGGGCGACCAGCGCACTTACGAATATACATGCGCAATACGCAGCGTAAATTCAATCGACGCCATGACTGCGGACTGGACACGCCTGCCATACGATACACTAGCCCGCATGTCCAACAGGATCATCAACGAAGTGCGCGGCATCAACCGCGTGGTGTACGACATATCCTCCAAGCCACCAGCCACCATCGAGTGGGAATAATTCCCTTTTCTTTGGGAGGGGGAAGGGCCGAAACGGCCCTTC
>JAFZZD010000152.1 GCA_017615955.1 Victivallales bacterium | reverse complement strand
GGCTTCTGCTATGATTCCGGGCACGCCAACATAATGTCCGGCAAAGGAAGACATGACCCGAACAATGCAGCAATAGCACGTTGGAAAGTCCGTGGCTTTGACGAGGTGGACTGGAACGACCATATTCTGGAGGATCTGCTGGATGGCGTGGTGAACTGCCACCTGCATGACAACAATGCGGTGACAGACCAGCATCTGGTGCCTGGACAGGGCTGCGTTGACTGGAAGAACATAGCCTCCCTGCTGAAGCGGGCACCGCGGCTGAAGTGCATCCAAAGCGAAGTCAAAATAGTGAACAACAACATATCATTCCGCAAACTGGCTGGCATTTTCAATGATATTTTCAAAGACGAGGAGTGACAACTGATAATGTTAAAGCGCAAGAGGTTAGATGAAATCAGCTGGGAGGCATACAAGAGCCTCAGCCTTGAGGAGCAGGCACCATACCTGGTGCAGTCCAACGGGCGTCCCTACCACGTGCTGATCGCACAGCAGTTCGACAGGGAATCACTGGACAATCTGTGCGACCTGGCGACCCGCATCCGCAAGATAGCAAAGAGCAAGTCGGGAATGGGCTTTCTCTCGGACCTGCTGGCCCACAAGCGGGCCATGCTGTATTTTCACCAGCCCAGCAGCCGCACCTTCCTCTCCTTCTATGCCGCATGCCAGATCCTGGGCATCGGGCTTGCCGAAGTCAGAGACCCATCCATCTCGTCCGAGCAGAAAGGCGAGACAATGGAGGATTCCGTTCGCACGTTCAGCTCGTATTTTGACATGATCATCATGCGCACCCCCATACAGGGCTTCGTCGATAAAATGGCGTGGATGCTCTCCAACACGGACAGGCCACTGCCCATAATCAACGCTGGTTCAGGCGCAGACCAGCATCCAACACAGGCGCTGCTGGACATTTACACGCTACAGCGCAGCTTCGAGAAGACTGGCGGCCTTGAAAACAAGCACATCGTGTTCTGCGGCGACCTGAAACGGGGCCGTACAGTACGCAGTTTGGCAAGGCTCCTCACTTTCTATCCCAACATCAAGCAAACATTCGCCGCGCCAGACAATCTCCAGATCGGCGAGGACATACTGGAGCAGCTGCGAAAGGCTGGCGTGGAATACGAAGTGACAAACGACTTCAAATCCACCATACCCAATGCAGACGCCATATACATGACACGCATTCAGGACGAATGGGACAAGACACCCGGCGAGACAAACCGCCTGGCAGCCGACGCATATTCCTTCACTGGAGCCGACCTGGAAAGACTGCCGCGAAATTCAATCATCATGCACCCACTGCCCCGCCGAAATGAAATCGACACTGCCTGCGACAGCGATTCCAGGGCAGTCTATTGGCGGCAGATGAGAAACGGGATGTGGATTCGCTGCGCCTTGATCGCCACCGTTTTCGGGCGCGACACTGCAATCAACAACTATTATACTTTGAATCTTAAATAATAGAAAAGGAGTTCTTTCAATGAAGACCAAAGTTTTTGCCGCTGCATTGTTCATCATGACACTGTGCATCTTTGCGCAGGACAAAGTGGGATACATCAACATGAACGATGTATTCGAGCAATACTACAAGACGCTGAACGCGAACATCATCTTCGAGAACAAGAAGAAGGAATATGACGACAAGATGACAATGATGGGCAGCGACCTGGAGACATCGCTGCGGGACGTCCGCACCGTGGAAGCAGAGGCGAAGAACGAGTTGCTTGCCCAGAATGTACGCGAAGAAGCGGCCCGCAAATTCCGGCTTAAGGCAGAGTTGTTCCAGACGAAGCGCAACGAGTTCGAGCGTTCCCGCCAGCAGGGCATGGCAGAACTTCGCCGTCTGCGGGAGGAAACGGAGGAAATGCTGGTCAAGGAGCTGCGCAGTCTGCTCGATGCCTACGCCAATGCGAATGGATACACCCACATCTATGATGTGTCAGGCAACTCCCTGAACCGCATGCCTTTCATACTGTTCTACCCCAAGCAGCAGGAAATCACCACCGTCTTCATTGCCTCGATCAACGCAGGGCACGATGCTGAAATCAAGGATGCCAGGGCAAAGCTGGACGCAATGCGGGAAAGTGCCAAGAAGAACGCCATGACTCCAGAGGCAAAACAGCAGTAACTTCAAGGAGGCACCATGCTCATAGTAAAGACACTTCAGGAAATCGCGCAGCTCACGGGCGGCGAAATCAAGGGCAACTACACTGGCGAACTTACAGGCGTCTCCTCGCTGAAGGAGGCAATGACCACGGATGTGGCTTTCCTGGGCAACGAGAAATACGAGCCGCAGGTGCTGCCCTCCAAGGCGGGCGTGGTGCTTGTGCCAAAGGAATATGCCACAGAGCCGCCAGAAGGGCGGGCGTGGATTGTCTGCGAAAATCCATCCCACGAATTCACCAAGGTGGTGGCGGTCTTCACGCCGCCGCCAGTGAAATACGAGCCAGGCATCCACCCCAGCGCGGTGATTGACTCCACAGCCATGGTGGACGCCACAGCCAGCATCGGCCCATGCGCCGTGATCGGCAAAGGCGTCAAAATCGGCGCCGGCACAGTCATCTGCGCGGGATGCTGCATCTGCGAAAACACCAGCATCGGCGAAAACTGCCTCCTGTACCCAAATGTGACAATACGCGAGCGCTGCATTCTCGGCAACAGGGTAATCCTGCATCCTGGCGTGGTAATTGGCGCGGACGGCTTTGGATACGACAGCGGCCCAACCGGGCATACAAAAGTGCCGCAGGTGGGCATTGTCCAATTGGATGACGATGTGGAAGTGGGTGCCAACAGCTGCATTGACAGGGCCCGCTTCGGGCGCACCTGGATCAAGCAGGGCACGAAAATCGACAATCTGGTGCAGGTGGGCCACAATGTGCAAGTAGGCCAGGCCTGTCTCATAGTGGCGCAGGCTGGCGTGTCCGGCAGCACCATACTTGGCAACGGCGTGATTCTGGCTGGGCAGGCTGGCGTTGCTGGGCACCTTAACATCGGGGACGGCACCATCCTAATGGCGCAGGCTGGCCTTTCCAAGGATGCGGAACCCAAGTCCATCCTCTTCGGATCCCCCGCCATGGACCGGCGCGAATACGCCAGGCAGATGATGAACATCGCGAAGATAGCCGACCTCAACGCCAGCGTCAAGCAATTGAAGGCGGAACTTGCCGAACTCAAGGAGCAACTGGGAAAGTAGGCGGCGGCGC
Source organism: Victivallales bacterium (assembly GCA_017615955.1). The sequence goes on along the minus strand of JAFZZD010000152.1, from coordinate 84 downwards.
GTTCGCCATGTTTCCATGCGCAGATGGCATCCCAGTGCGCGGCCATTGGCCGCGCATCAGGACGCGGGACTTCCATCCCGCATT
>JAFZZD010000151.1 GCA_017615955.1 Victivallales bacterium | reverse complement strand
TGTAGGGGCTTTGTGCCTCACAACCACCAAGGTGGACAAACTACAAGGAGGCAGAAATCACGCCTGGCGCGGAGGGAGGCATTTCTGTCTCCACCAGCAAGGGTGGTTCTGGTGTAAAGACAAACCTGGACGTTAAGGGAAATGCCAAGTACACGTACTCTGCGGAGGTCCGTGGCGAGGGACAGATTACCCCGTATGTGCTTGGCGGCCATGGCTGGTACTACGGTAAAAAAGTGGCATTGGACACGAAAAACTGGATCAAGGTCAGCATAATCTATGCGTCACACACACCTAAAGTCATGCTGGTGCTTGCAAACGCAGCCTCCGCAGCCTCCTTTGAGGTTCGCAATCTCAAGGTTGAAGAGGCGGTACCCGATGAACTGGCCGATGTTGAAATGCCGCCGACGCTTCTGCAGGCAAGCGAATATCCTGGCGAGACAGGCAAGGTCAGACAGAATGTGGCGGGGGCATTCAATGGCAAGGCAGTTTGGGGCAAGCGCTGGTACAATCTGTGCCGCCTCCCAGTGCCAGGCAACAGCAGACCGCTGTTCTACTACGTCCATGCCAAAAAGACAGGTGAGAATAAGTTCTCGTTCTATTTAAAATCATATCCACATACATACCCTGCCTCCAAGTCATACGAAGTGCCAAATGCAGGCGGCTGGGGCTGGGTCAAAGTGGGACCCGTAAGTGCCAGCCTTCTGGAAAGGCAAGCATATTTGACATGCAGCAGCGACACCAGCGTGGAATGCATGGTGGACAAAATCATCGTCACCACGCAGGACAACCTGACGCCTGAAGCGCTGGACAATGTGAAAGGCATGATGAAACAGGCAAGCTTGCAAAACGGCTTCGTCTGCATCGGGCGCGGCACCCCTGTCATTGATGGCAAGCTGGATGACGATGCGTGGAAAAACAGCATAGCCCTCACGAATTTCCAAATCAACTGCACATCGCAAAGCGCAAAGGAGCAGACCACAGTACGCCTGCTCTGGGACGATGAAAACTTATACGTCTCCTTCCATTGCATGGAACAGGCCTTGAGACCTTTGAACAACAGAATTGGAGACTTTATAAGAAACTACAAGGGGCACGACGCCTCGAACCAAATCTCCAAGGACGACACAGTGGAGTTCTTGCTGTTCAATCCTGGCACGCCAGGAAAGGTCTATGACATAATAGTCAGTGCATCTGGGGCTTTCAATGATTCCCTGGATACAATCATGGACCAGGAATTCTGGAGCAAAAGGGACTTCAAATGGGAATCGGACGCAAAGACCGCAGTGCTTATGGACGCGACGGACAAGACGGGTTACTGGAACGTGGAGATTGCGCTTCCCTGGAGCAAAATGGGTGGCAAGCCTTCTGGCAATGCGGGCTGGAAAATGGTGGCCACCAGATCTGAAAAGGCGTTCAAGGAGAAGAGTTCATACCAGCTAGTGTCCACTGGAGTTCATGCCATTGATGCACTGGGCGACATCGCTTTCGTCAACAGTGTCCCAGGCATTGAAGTGGAGAAAATGCCTGAATACGTGCCTGGAGGCAATAATCTTACCGTGTCCTTAAGGACCGAGGCACCGCTTGCCCTGTTCACAAAAGTCAAATACTCCCAGGACACATTCAATTCGGAAACATTCGCATCCAAATCCGATGCAAAAATCAAGCATGACTTCAATCTTTCAAAAAGCGGGCACTTTGACTTCTGCTGGGGCATAAGAGGCAGCGCCGACATGCAGGAATACTACCGCTCGCCAACATACTCGATGGATGTCGTGACTACATTCCTGACCGCCTCCCTGGACAAGGCTGTCCTGAAATTGAATGGAACACCAGTCAAGGGCAAGGCCATGCTGTGCAGCGGTCTGAACACCCTTGTGCTTGAGGCGAATGAAGACGCAAAAGTCGCCATCACTGCGGCAGATTATAAACTGCCCTTCCCTACTGGCTGGTTGCGGGAGCCGCAATCAGGCAAATACACGCTGAAGCTGTTCCTGGACAGAACAGAGGTATGGCCCAACTGGAGACACAAGGGCATCTCCATCATAAAGGGCGGTCTCCAGCAGATACTGTTGGTGCCAAATGGCTTTCCCGACTGCATATTGAAGGACTATACCCTTTATCTGGATTTGCCTGAAGGCATTTCATTTGTAGGTGCCTCGGGCTATTACAGGAACTACAAGCTGGAATGCAGTGAAATCGGAACAGTCAAATACGGGAAAAAGACATTGCGGAGACATGCCCTCCGCGTCATAAAGGACATCAGCGCCAGGAAGAACATTCCAGGGCATGAATTGATAGCAGCGGTGGTATCTGTATCGCCAGATTTCCCAGACAAGGAGACGGTATTTTACTTTCATGCCGGCAGCGCGGAGAAAGGCATCGCCGAATTGCCAAGCAAAGTCAATGTGCATATTATGCCATCCATAAAGGGGAAACAGCCAATTTTGCCTCTTGGGATGAGGATGTGCTCCGGATGGCTTGGAAGCATGGAGGACAAGAGACTGGTGAAGGCAATACTCCGCTACTTTGCCGAAATGGGCATTAACGAGTCTAGAACAGTACCTGAAGAAGGCCAGGTTCCTGAAATCGGGAAAAGGGAATACTTCAATTTCAGGACCTGGAATTTCGACATAACCCCATATATGGCAAAACATCCCGAGCAAATGAGGATCAATGAAAAAGGGAAAACCGTTTCGGGGCAGATTTGTTCAAGCGCATATCTGGAGGCACCGCAGTTCAGGGATTTTCTTGCCAAGGGCTTGAAGCCATGGCATGAAAAAAGGTACAGACCTGGCCATGTGAACTGGGACTATGAAGCAAACGTGTTTGACAGTGACCTGGCGTGCTACTGCCCGACTTGCCTGAAAAAGTTCGCCGACGAGGAGAATGTCCAAGAAAAGGACCTGACGCCCGCAGTCATCAAGGCGAAATACAGGAAACAGTGGATGCACTACATGGTCAAGAAAATGGCCGACATTTCGGGACTGCACCAGAAACTTATCCACGAGGAGTTGCCTGGTGTGATCTATTCTGTTTACAGTGCATACCAAAGTGAAAAAGCCCTGGAGACATACGGCATTGACTGGAACATGCTGGCAGGCAAGATGGATCTGGCAATGGTGGGATATGGGCGCAAGGAAGATGAACTTTTTGCAACCCGGGCTGCGGTTAAGAACACGCCTCTGGCTCTCGGCGTGATCTGCTACCCCCACGACTTCGCCGTAAGGACCGCGCCTGACTTCATTGGCAAAGCAAGATTGCTGCGCCGCGCAGTGGATGCGACTGCAGGCGTCCTGATATACAACTATCCCACGTTGGACGGGCGTTCCTTTGAGGCGATTGCAGCCGTGAGCAATATCATGGCGCAATACCAGGACTTCTTCATTTCCAACATCAGGGCAAACGAGCTTCTGACGGTCAGAGGCTATGTTTCATCAGAATACGAGGTGCTGGGAAATGGCAAGGGCGACTATCTAATTGCAATCATGAACCCATCCAAGAATCCCCGCCAG
>JAFZZD010000150.1 GCA_017615955.1 Victivallales bacterium | reverse complement strand
TTTAATGTTTTGTTCTACAATATTGCAAAAACAACATTAAAAAACTCTGCGCCTCTGCGTCTCTGCGCCTCTGCGTTAAAAATCTCTGCGCCTCTGCGCCTCTGCGTTAAAATCTCTGCGTCTCTGCGTTAAAATCTTTGCGCCTCTGCGTTTTATTTCACGATTTTTCTGAAGGCAGCGGGGATGTATGTGATTATGGGCGTGTCCAGTTTGCCGCCCAGTACATTTGCCCGCAGCATGACGCTGCGCTTGCCTGTTTCCTTGTCGCCAGACGGGTAGTTTTGCACGTCAAGCACTGCCTGCCAGAGACGGAAGTCGCCATTGACGGGCTTCAATTCCACTGTGTCCTTTCCGTTGATGGCGAATGGGGATAGCCCCTGTCCCAGGTCCCTCATGATCTTGCAGGTGACATCCTCGCATGGTTCCTTCAATTTCAGTGTGACTGTGATCTTGCAGCCTGGCTCGATCATGGCTGGATTGCCCTCGACAGTGGCGCAGATGTAATTTTCCGGTTCAGGGGTGAGGCGTATGTACTTGAAATGCATTTCCAGACCATAGCAGTACATTGCCATGGGGCCTTCCAGCACCTTTTCCACTTCTGGCAGGTATATGGTATATAGGCCTTCCTGAATCGTGGTGACATCGCCGGCTATCTTGCCCACGCCCTTGAAGTAATGGAGACTCCAGTTGAAATAGTTCTTGCCAGGCAGCCGTTTTGCCTTGGTCACCTCCATTTCAATCCAGTGTTTTGGAAGCAGCTTGACATAGTGGTTTGAACTTTGTCCTCTGTGGAGGAAGCCTCCGTCTGGCGTGGCCTCTGTGTATGTCTCCGCCCCGAACCAGACTTTTGTGGAGTGCTGTTTCTGGAATTGGGCGTTGGTTCCGTCAAGCTGCCAGATGCAGTTTGCCTTCTGGGGCGTGGCCTCTGGCTGCTTTTCCTCCTTTACCGGCGCAGGAGGAGCCTGTTTCTCTGTAGTTGGTGCCTTGTCATTGAACAATTCTATCTCATACAGTTCATTGTGGTTTCTGGGGAATTCAATGCGCAGTTTCACTGTGCTGTATTCCTGGCTGTACAGGTATTTGAGCATATAGCCGTCCTTTTGAGTGGAGGCGGGTTTCAGTTCCTGCCATTCGCCAGCCTTGCGTATCTTGACTATGGCGTCCTCAATGTTCTTGCCGTAGATGCTCAGGCTGGAGAACTTCGGGATGAAGTTCCTCTTGAAAGAGAATTCCACGAAGCGGCATTTACCCCAGGCGTCATCGTATGCATACACGTCCCGCACTCCATCGAACAGCTTGTACCAGAAGCGTATGGGGCGCGAAGTGGTGACTTCAATGTCGTCGATGTGCCCCAGCAGCAGGTTTGGCATGGCCAGGCGCTGCGCTTCCAGTTCGTCGATTTTAGCCTGGACTTCCTGGTATGTGGGCAGACCAGTGTCCCTCTTATGTGTGGTGCCGATTATTGCCTCTTGCGGTTTAAGTGTGAAGGAAATGCCCTTGAAACTGCGCTTGCCGCGGAACTCCATGTAGTTGCCAGCTTGTCCCTTGATGGCGACTTTCTGCTCGGATGTGGTGAAGTTCACCGCCGCGAACATCTTCTCCTTGCCCAATTCGTACAGTACCACCTCGTATTCGTCGCTGCGGTGAAGCACGGTGCGTTTTGCAAAGAGCATGAAGTCCTGCAGCACATCGAATGTGCTGAAGATGTAGCGCATGCCCTCGTAGAGGCAGGGGCGGTCGCCCATGTCCATATATGCGTATGGCCAGATGGACTTGCCGCCGTGTATCATGGCAGCCCAGGTATGGCATACGATTTCCTGGAAGGTGGGGTACACTGACAGTGCGTTGGAGTAGCGGTAGCTGAAGCAGGTGGGCATGAAGCCGATGACCTTGTCCTTTCTTCCGGAGAGGGATATTTCGTCCAGATATCTTCCCAGGCTGTCAAGACTGCGGTCATAGATGCGCCTGCCGTCGTCTATCATTGCATTTATGTAGGGGTGTGTTTCGAACCAGTCGCAGCAGTCGATGTAGAGGGCGCATCCACGGGAGGCCATCATAAGCGGGTGGTAGGGGTCTTTTTCAGCAATGAAATCATACACGTATTTCAGGAAGATGGGGGATATGTTGTTGCATTCAGGCTCGTCGTACAGGTAGTAGTAGTGGAAGTTTCTGCTCTTGTTCTTTTCGATGATTTCCGCGATTTTGTCGAAAAGTTCCTGTGGCGGCTTCACGTCATAGAGACCATAGTTGACTTCGATGTTCTTGACCAGGCGCACTGGCTCTATGCTGGGGCTGCAACAGGCGGTGTTCTCCAGATGCAGGTCCTTGTCGCTGTCAAAGCGCTTCTTGAAAGCCTCGCCGCCCCTGTAGTATGTGGCGTACATTCGTCTTGGGAGTATGGCCTTGCCTTTCTTGTCTCCTGGATGCATGACTACGAGATTGCCGTCCTCAACCCAGACCATCGTTTTGTCCGTCGGCTCCAAACGGCGCACTTTCAGTTCGCTGGAAATGCCGCCCACCTTCGCCTTGATTATGGCGGTGCCGTACTGCAAATCGCTGGTCTTGAAGCGGAATGCCTTTGTGCCTGGCTTGAGCTTGAGCGTCTGGGGCTTTATGCCTGGGCCGCTGATGCTCAATTGCACTGGCTCGTTCAGTTGGCACTCGATTTCGCCCTCTATGCGTGAGTAGTCCTGCCCAGGGTAGAAATTGTTTCGGTACTGTGGCCAGTTCAATTTGAACTTGATGGGTTCGAACTTGGCGTTCACGGGATACCAGCGCCTGAATACACGGCCATCCTTGGTGCGCCTTAACGCGATTTCCACCTGGTTCTTGCCTTCCTTCTCAAAAACGTACGGCACATTCAAGGTGTGCAGCCCGCTATTCAGCTTGAATGTCTTGCCTTGAAGCTCGTATTCGCCAGCCCTGTACAGGTTTACATTTACGGACAGTTCGCCCACGGGCTTGCCATTCTCCAGGGACTTGATGTTCGCCTTTGCCGCCGAGATATGCACGTAGTCCTCTGGCTTGCGGGCAGGAAAGCCGCCCAGTTTTGCGAATTTTTCCGGCTCGAAGTACCCGTTAAACATTTGTGCAAAAGTTGTGCGTTCCCTGATGGGATTGCGCTTGCGCCCGATGTTCACCGCCCATTCCGTCTTCCAAAGCTGCTGCGGTGTCATATAGAACGCACTTAATGGAATCTCCACCTCGGCGGACCAGAAGTCCTTGCCTGAATATACCTTGTGGTTCCATTCGGGGAAATACGGGTCAGGTCTGATATGGCCTGATTCCATCCAGTAGTTTGTCCAGCTTTTGTCATCATAGCATACCAGGAACTGGTAGAATTCGCTGCAGGCGTTGCCGGTTGGCGTAAGGAAAATCTCCACAGCATCGTCCTCCCAGATGGCGGAGGAACTCTTTTTGGCGGTGATTTCCTTCAGTTTGTCCATCATCGGCTCTTCACATTTCACGCCGATGTAGATGCGGTCTTCCATGGATATGACCTTGAATGATGTCTGTGCCTGGACGATTTTGTTTGTGGCAGTGCCGAGTGCCTTGAAGTCCTTGTTCTCCTTGGCTGTCTGCCACTCTGGTTCATCCAACTTGCCATCAATGGTGATTGCGCCATATAGGCCGCAGGCGAGCAATAACAGTGTAAGAAAAATTCGTTTCATGGTTAAATTGTTTTCCTTATGGGGCTGGTGTTTTTGGAGGCCTATTGAGGTAATTTCTTTGAAATGCTTTGTTCCCCAAGAGGGTAGGCAATGTTCGCCCGGAGGGCGCAACCATGCGTAACCCCAGGCAAGCGCCCGCAGG
>JAFZZD010000149.1 GCA_017615955.1 Victivallales bacterium | reverse complement strand
GCCTCCGCCGCCACATTCACTGGCACCGACAAGTTCTGGCGCCCACGGCAGAATCTGATCTTCTTCCTGCTGGACGAAAAGGGCGGCGGCTTTGAGCTGGCATTGTACAAGCGGGACATGAATGTGTATATGGAAGGCAAGCGAGACGCCTACGCCTTCGTCATCGCGCCTGATGGCCGCATTGTGGCGCGCCAGTTCATGAAGGATGACGGCATTGTAAAGAATGACTACACCTACAAGGACGGCATCTGGGACGAGGGAATGGACTTCCGCTACAGGGCCTTCACTGGCAGAAACACGCCAGACGGCCTGGCCGAAGGCAAGAAACGCAGTCCTCTGCTGGAGCATCCGCAGCAAATCAAGGCTGACAAGTATGTATTGCAGGTGCCCGACTGCGGCACTGGCATTTATCGGGTGGTGCTGTCCTCATGCTGGGACCACTGGTTCTCGCTGGATCCATCCCGCAAGATGAGCTGCGGCATTCATTCAGGTGCGGGGCCGCTCTATCTACATGGCAAGCAGATGGAAGAGGCATACATGTACATTTCAGAGGCTTGCCGCGATTTGTACATCGCCACCAGCGAGGAAGTCAAGCCCTACAACTGGAGCGTGACGGCAATTATACAGGGGATTATAGAACAGTGCAGCGCAGGCCGCGGCTTCTTCAACTACATGGTGTGGAAAAACGTACCGAAGAAAACAGTCATGAAGCTGTGCGTCCAGGGTACTAGCACAGGTGCCTGCCTGCATGTCAAAGGCAATCCCACCATATTCTGGGAAGACGAGGAGACAGCGCGTAAAGTCGCCAACAACATCAGCGAGCCTGCCCTGGCCGTTGTGCGCAAATATGCGGCATTACAGCCAGACAACAAATCCCTGAAACGCCTGGCAACGTTCGGACTGACGCTGGGCTTTTCAGACTATGACTGGATTGGCAGAGACTTCAAGCGGGAAAACTCCAATGAGGGCTTCCGTTCATCATGGTGGAACTTCGGGGACGGACGCTTTGACCTAAAGGAATTGCCCCAGGACCAGGAATTGAAGGAGGCGCTGACAAACATCTTCGAGAAGTGGGCATTGTACCGCTATATGATGGAGACAGGCGCCACCGTCAATCAATGGGCAAAGATACTGTACAGCATGGGAACCATGTACAAGTACTGCGAAAGCCCCTTGATCATGGAATCCCTCAGGTACAATATCGCCAGGATGTGCACGCAGTATTCACTGGGACGCCTAAACCCACTGAAAGACGACTGGAAATCCGGCTACGAACCCGACAATGGCTTCATCGACAACGGCATCATGGCGGAATGCCTGGGACATGACTGCGAATACAATCTGGAGACTGACGCAGACATGTCAATGCTCTATGACCTGACTGGCATGAAGGAAATCCTGACATACCAGGAAAAATACTATCGTCTGAAGACGCACCTGACCGCCTCCAAGACTGGCACTGCGACCACCAATACATTCATCGACACATTCTCGGAAACTGCCTCAAACGCAAGGACACGCTTCTACACGCACAAGGGCGGCGCAAAAACCAATCTCATTCATTATGGCGACCTCTGGGGCGGCAAGGACAACAAGGAAAAGACGCAATGGCCACATACGGAGGAAAAGCCATTCGTCCGCAATCTGGACGACCGCTACTATGCCGTGCAGACTGGCAAGGCATATATGCTGTTCTACACAGGCCCCAGCGACTTCATCTGGAACTGCTGGAGCCAGTGGAAATACGATGGCTGCTCCGCATACATTGACGGCGTGAGGGAAGCCGGCTATGGCGGGTGGCAGTGGTATTGCAACAAGTCAGGTGGCCTGGGCTTCATCTGGATAAGGGACTTCGGCCCCTCGCTGGTGGCCTCCAACCACAACTTAATGTACACAAACGATGTATGGGGCGAAACGCAGCAGCCCTTCGCCACCAGCATGTCCCTGGGCGTCAATCCATACACCACATCCGAGGTCCTCAGCCCCAAATGCGGCGCATTCGACGCAAAGGCGCGCCATTTCACGCGCAGCGGCATCATTCCACGCACTCCTCTGCGCTTCAAACGTGAAATACAGGTGCTGGACACTGGTGTTGCGGAAACGGTGACGCTGGAAGCCACGGAGGACTGCACTCTAAAGAGCCTGTACGAGGCAATACCATTCTCTGTCGGCAACAGGGACATCATCGTGAATGGAAATGCCATTCCATTGGAAAAGCCCCTTATGACGCCAACCCACTACACCATCAAGGAGGCGGAAGGCTTCAACCAAGGCACACGCCATTTTGAAACAGACCAGATACGCGTCAAAAGCAGGGAGAACGGCAAAGTCGTGCTCATCAGCCTGGACAAAAAGTACCAGGTCATCATGCCAACCACATTCAAATACAGGGACATTTCCCTGGAAATGAGCGGTTTCAACCTGGAACTACCACGTGCCTGGAAAAAAGGCGACAAACTCACAATAAAATATACGGTGGCCTTGGAGTAAGGCGTAGCCCCCAGTTGGGTGCGCGGGGCGACAGCCCTGCGGAAAAAGGAGCAATCATGAGCAAACTATCAGAAAAACTTCGGGTATTCCAGCGCATTGCCGAAGGCAAGACAGTGCACATACTGGCGCTAGGCAGTTCCAACACCGAGCATTTCATGGTCGGAGCCCATTGGTTCGACTATGTGAACATGGGCTTCATGCACAAGTTCAGGAAATGGACCGACCTGCGGGACAGCGTATTGACCACGCAGCTCTGCCTCAACGCTGGCACAAGCAACCACACCACTGGTGAATTGCTTGCCAGATTCGACAGGGACGTAGCCCCCTTCAAGCCAGACCTGGTAATCCTGACTGCGGGCATAAACGATGCCAATCCCTCCAGAAATGTAAGCCAGGACCAGTTCAGGAAGAACCTGATTGAACTGCGCTCCAGGGTCAATGCGCTGGATGGCGACATGTTGTTCCAGACATATTACGCCTGCGACCTGGAAAAAATGACTGAAACATATCCTGAATGGGCGGCAAACTACGAACCCTACACGAAAATCACCATGGAGGTGGCGGGCGAACTGCTTCATGACAACTTCACGCGCTGGGAACGACTGCGCAAATACGACATAAAGGCATTCAGGCTTCTGCTGCGGGATTCGCTCCACCTGAATCCCGAAGGCAATGGCGTCATCGGCCTGGACCTGATACGCGCCCTGGATCTGAAGCTGCCAGACGAAAACCTGCCCTGGATAAGAGGCAGCGTATTCGCCCAGAGGTGCATGGACCTGCTGGAGGCCTTGGATAAACGGTGACGCAAACTATCGGAGCCGCTGGCTTTCCATACGGGGAACATAGCAAAAGAGGTAATTTGCAAAACTATCGCGCCAAGCCGCAAACTATCGGAGCCGCTGGCTTTAGCCAGCGGAAAAGGCATGCCCCACCATTAGTTTTGCAATTAAAGCAAAAGAAAAGGAACCATGAATCAAGGTGAAATTATTATTTTGCTGTCTTGCCTATACCTGGTGATTATGTGCAGCGCACTATGGGGAATGTACCATATATCGCGTATTTGGAGAAGCCTGGTTTGCATAGTCCTTAGCGGGATTCATGTCTTTGCAGGCTTTGTTTTTTATGAATTGTCTTTTATCGACAGAAACCTCACTTTCGGCCTACAGACCGAGACGCTTTTCACCTCCATTGCAGAACAACTGGGCAAAGGTTTGCTTCTTGAGGAATACATACAGCCGCCAGCGCTCGTCTGGCATGCAATCCTCTCTGTGCTGGGTGCTTTGTCCGTGGCAGGAGGACTGGTGCTTGTATTGATGAAAATGCGCTGGTGGAGCTGGCTGTTGCTCTGCCTGGCATTGGTGCTGTCAACGGAAATATTCTCCTATCCCAAGAAGAAACTCGACTGCGCTGCCATTGCGAGGCAAAATGCACTTCGGCAGCGAGCCTACTCATTGGTGAAGCAAAGACGTTCCGACGGCATTCCAGACAAGCTACTGGCCGAAACAATAACCTTGCAGATGGAAGACTTCAGATACACATACGAAAACCGCACCGAGGCAATTCAATCAGCGGAAAAAATAATCACAGCACTAAATGAAGCGGCAAAGGCGGAATAAGGCTACATGTGGACTGTGGACTGTGGACTGTTCTGAAGGCTGGCGTTTTCACTCGCATTGGCTTTTCGCCACAGTCTGTCCACTGTCCACTGT
>JAFZZD010000148.1 GCA_017615955.1 Victivallales bacterium | reverse complement strand
GTGGCGGGCAAGGAGATGTCCTGCTCTGGGGCCACGCATCTGTTTATGCCCGTTATACTGCTGGCTCTTCTCAAGGAAAACAGGCAATATGCATCCTTTGAAGAACTGAAGAACGACTATTTGAGGAAAATCGGTGACACCATAAAGCTGTTACAGGAAAAGCAGATCCCCTGCGACAAGGTGTGGAGCCACATAAATCCAGTTCCGCTGCTGTCCGCCACATTTGCGTCCTGCGTGGAAAAGGTACTGGATGTATCGGAGGCAGGCGCAGTCTATAATTCCACAGGCACAGTGGTATCCTACACCGCCGATGCAGTCGATTCGCTGGCCGCTATACGTTATCTGGTGTTCGAGGAAAAACTCTGCACGCTGGATGAATTGAGGGCAATCATTGCAGACAACTGGCAGGGGCATGAGCATCTCAGGAGAATTGCCCTGACCAAGCCGCCGAAATGGGGTAACAACGACCAAAGGGCAGATGCATTGGCTGTGGAGATAGCGGACTTCACCTCAAAACGGCTGAAGGAGACCGCCAATGGGCGAGGCGGGCATTTCTTCCCGTCCATCTATGGGCAGAGAGTGGTGGAGAACGGGCGCGAGATTGCCGCGCTTCCATCGGGAAGGCTGGCTGGTGAACCCATGTCAAAGAATATGGATGCTGTAATCGGGATGGACAGGCACGGCATTACCGCGCTTATGGAATCCGTGCTGAAGATTGATATGACCGCATTCCCCTGCGGCACCTGCCTGGACATCATGCTGCATCCCACTTCGGTGAAGGGCAGGGAAGGCATCCCCATTCTGGTGTCCATAATACGCCGTTTCATCGCCCAGGGCGGCAGCGGAATTCAGTTCAACATATTCGATGCAGATGTGCTGAAGGACGCACAGAGGCATCCCGAGAAGTACGAGAATCTGCAGGTGCGCGTCTGCGGCTGGAACGTCAAGTTCAATGACCTGGAGCCAGATGCGCAGGACACCTTCATACGCCAGGCGGAGGAGCTTGTAGGCTAATGACAATGAATACAGCACCATACATAGACATAAAGCGCTTCGCAGTGCATGACGGTCCAGGAATCAGGACGACTTTGTTCCTCAAGGGCTGTACCCTGCGCTGCATCTGGTGCCACAATCCGGAGAGCCGGGAATTGCGTCCTGAACTGGCGTTCCGTGAGATGAAATGCGCCCTCTGCGGCGAATGCGCGAAGGTGTGCAGTTGCCACAAAATTGAGAATGGCAAGCATATTTTTGACCGCAAGGACTGCAAAGGCTGCGGGAAATGCGAGAATGCCTGCCTTTTTGGCGCGTTGGAATTGTATGGCAAGCAGATTTCCGTGGAGGAGGCAGCCAATGTTTTGCTGGAGGACCGCAACTTCTATGGCGAGGACGGGGGCATTACGATTTCAGGCGGCGAGCCGCTGCAGCACAGCAAGTTCTGCGCAGAGCTGTTTGCCGCAATGAAGAAAGAGGGCATACACTGCGCCTGCGACACTTGCGGGAATGTGCCTTGGAGCGCATTTGAGGACGTGCTGCCGTTCTGCGACATGTTTCTCTATGACGTCAAATGCGCGGATACGGAGCAGCACAGGCGCCTGACTGGTTCTGGAAACGAGCTTGTCATGGAAAATCTGGAGCGGCTTTCCCGTACAGGCAAGGAAATTGAGATACGCATGGTGATGGTGCCACATCACAACATGAATGCAGAATACATCAGGGAGACTGGGGCCTTTCTTTCGAAGCTGGGCAACATAAGCGCCGTCAGGCTGCTTTCATATCATTCAATGGCACGCTCAAAATTCAGGGCCATTGGCCATCCTGACACCATGCCGGACGTGCCGCCGCCAACAGCAACCGAGTTGGAGGAAGTCAGGCAAAACCTGGAGGCATTTGGACTAAAGGTGATTGTTCCATAAGCAGACAAAAGTGAATTGAATATACTATCATAGAGGAAATCCTGAAAGCAAGGAGACAACGAAAATGAAAAACAACTCAAGGAAAAACAACGAATCATGCTTCACTTTGATTGAGTTGCTGGTGGTGATTGCAATCATCGCCATACTTGCGGCAATGCTGCTGCCGGCGTTGAGCAAGGCGAGGGAGAAGGCGCGCAGCGCCAGCTGCCAAAGCAACCTCAAGCAGTGTATGCTCTCGTCCCTTCTATATGGTGACGACTACGAAGGCGAGATGTACCTGACATACACGAACTCCAGCAATACATACTGGTCGCTGTACCACTACAGGATGAAGTATCTCAGCGACTATAACGTCGCCGTGTGCCCCTCCACGCTGCCGCATAAATATGTCGCGGGTTCCTCGAACGAATATTATTACACTTATGGCATACGCGGACACAACAGCCGCGGCAATCTGGAGAGCGTAATAATCCGCCTTGGCCCCTCGGCTACGGACAGAACATACGTCTTGAGCAGCAAGCAGGTCACTCGTGTAAGTTCCTTCCCCGTATATGCCGATACGGCGAACTCAGACCTCATCCAGGTGGCCAATATCAACGATGCGAAGGATGCGGGAACCTACTACGAGGCGCATACCGGCAAGGCCAACGCCGCCTTCCTTGACGGCCATGTGGAATCCCAGGGAGGACGCCAGCTTTTGCAGAAGCACAGCGTGGAAATCGTCTTGAACGCAGCCAGCAACCACAAATGGCAGACCTGTGGCTGGATGGACGCATTCGGCGTAAGGCAATATGC
>JAFZZD010000147.1 GCA_017615955.1 Victivallales bacterium | reverse complement strand
CTGATGGCCTTGATCTGCTGCTCCATTGTGTCCGAGAGCGGCACTATCCTGCTTATGACCGCAGTCAAATCCCGTTCGTTGAATTTTCTGTTGTCGTAGAAAGCCTCGGTTCTGGCGGAGATGACAGCCTGCTCGATTTCGGCGCCATTCCAGCCATCGGTCATGATGCGCAGCATCTTAAAGTCGAATTCATCGGGATTTGCGCCGTTTCTAAGTAGATGAATCCGCATGATTTCATCGCGTTCAGCGGGTGCTGGAAGGTCGCAGAAGAACACCTCGTCAAAACGTCCCTTGCGCAGCACTTCGGCGGGGATTGCCTGGATTTTATTAGCGGTGGCAGCAATGAACACCAGGGGTGGCTTTTCCTGCATCCAGGTCAGGAACGAGGAGAAGATGTGGGATGAAATGCGCTGCCCCGAATCATCCATGCCCAGGGCATTCTCGATTTCGTCGATCCAAAGCACTGCTGGCGCGACCGCCTCAATTGTCTTCATGGCACGGTGGAAGGCCTCTTCAGGGGAGCCATACATGCCAGAGAAAACCAGGTTCATGTCCAGGCGGAACATGGGTATGTTCCACAGCGAGGAAATTGTCTTCACAGCCAGGCTTTTTCCGCAGCCGCTTATTCCCATCATGAGAAGGCCCTTTGGAATGGGCACTCCTGCGGCAAGTGCCTCGCGGGAGAAGGTATTGCGCCTTTTGATAAGCCAGTTCTTCAGGTTGTCCAGTCCGCCCAGGGACTTTATGTCCCATCTTGGCGGCGAGAATTCCAGGAAGCCTGTCTTCTTGACCACACTCTTCTTCTCGGCGAAAATCTCGT
The DNA here is from genome assembly GCA_017615955.1 of Victivallales bacterium. Next base: position 724 of record JAFZZD010000147.1, on the reverse strand, counting down.
CCAGCAACTGGTCCTTGCTGGGATTCTCCAATGAAAATGCGCGATTCAGCACAAATGAAATCTCATTTTCAGTCAAGCCCTTCAAGGCCAGGGTGATTTCATGCACGGTGTCGGCCTGGACAGAGAGGTCCTTGTGGGCGGCGGCCTCCGCATCAATCAAAGCCGCGATTTCATTTTCGTCAGGAGGCGCAACCTCCACCACCTGCACTTCCTTCTTCAGCGATTCGGGAATGTCAAAGTCAGCCCCGATTATTATGACCGCGCGTTCATTGTGCCGGCGCCCATCGGCATACACTTCACGCAATGCGCGAATCACCAGCGGATCCTTGAAAAAGGCGGACAGGTCGCTGAATATGCTTATTCCTGGCAGGGACTGATCTATCACACTCAGCAACGCCTTCACTGGCTCCATGGAATCCTCCACGCCCTCCAGGCCACGGACGCTGGACCACTTGCGCACAGGCCAGGACAAGTCACCTGCAATATTCTTGAGTTCACGTATTACACGCTCCTCCTCCGGCGTCTGGACATAAATCAACGGGCTATGCCCGACAATCGCCGCCTTCAATTCTTCGTATGCCTTTGACATTGCTTATTCCTTATAATGTATGTTTCATAGTGGACAGTGGACTGTGGACTGTTCTGGGCGCGGGCGTTTTCGCCCGCGTTTAGCAGGCACCGCTATATCCGCGGCTTTCGCCGCGGACACCCCACTGTCCACTGT
>JAFZZD010000146.1 GCA_017615955.1 Victivallales bacterium | reverse complement strand
TGCCTCCGCCGCAAAAATGGAAATCTGCGCTGCTTCAGCGCCTCTGCAAAGCCATACGATTATCTGTGGCAATCTGTGGCAATCTGCGACAATCTGTGGATTAATGTAATCTCCGCGCCTCCGCGCCTCCGCGCCTCTGCGCCTCTGCGTTAAAGATGGGTTCTGAACAGTAAAAAAATATGGTTTTTATAGCAACTTTCCTATAAATGTGTAGTAATGAATACATCTTTGTTTTCCCACTTGCATACCTGGATTTCCGAGGTTATGTTAGTCGCGGATGGTGGGTGGGGGATGTTACCCATACAATGTACGCGCGCACGAAGGGGCTTGAAAGGGGTGCTTGCTCTGTGTTGAAATGTCAATCAGTGAGGTGTGATATATGAAGGTCGCAGTAATCGGAATGGGCCTTATTGGCGGTTCCTTGTACAAGGCTGCTTTGGAGGCGGGGTATTCATGCCATGGCTTTGACAGGCAGGATGCGCCCGAACTTGGCGATTGCGACGTGGTTCTGCTGGCATTGCCCCAGGAGGCTCTGCCTGGCTGGGCGGCTGAATATGGCAAGTCCATCAGGCCAGGCGCCATAGTCGTGGACACCTGCGGCATGAAGGCTGCCATCTGCAAGGAACTTGGCAGGCTTCTCCCCAAGGATTGCGTATTCGTGGGCGGGCATCCAATGGCGGGCAAGGAGAAGTCTGGCTTTGCATATTCGGAGGCAGGACTCTTCAAGGGAGCCTCCATGATATTGACGCCTTCTGGGGACACGCCACATTCGACACTGGAATTTCTGGAGGTGTTCTTCGGTCGCCTGGGCTTTGGCAAGGTTCTTTGCACCACACCTGAACGCCATGACGCAATGATTGCATACACCAGCCATCTGGGGCATGTCATCGCTGCGGCTTATACACAGTTGCCACAGTCTAGCGAGGCGGGGCCGTATGCGGCTGGCAGTTATGCAAATATGACACGCATCGCCTCCATGCAACCACAGGTGTGGGAGAAGTTGTTCTCTACAAACAAGGACAATCTGCTGCCCGTTCTGGATGGCTTCATCGAACGTATGCAGGCATTCCGTGACATGCTTGCCAATGGCGAGACTTCTTCCATGCAGGAGTTTATCGCGGCTGGCGCGGCCAGTAAGGCAAAGGATGGCTTCAACCACAATGCCTCAAAGCAAACTGTGAGCAACGAGGGTTTTGGCAATTACCTCAAGTTGGATGTATTCGGGGCCTCGCATGCACCTGGCATCGGCATGTCATTGCGCAACTTCCCAGGCGGTGTCCCACTTGATTTACAGGAATTGCAGGCATTTCTTGAACGGCGGGCGCCTGGCAGGGACAAACTCTCGACGCAGCGCAAGGAGGCGGATTTGCCTGAATTCATCTCTGGCGTGGACAATGGGCTCACCACGGGCAGTACAATCGTGGCCCAGATTCGTAATTCAGATACACGTCCACAGGATTATGGACAGGAGAGGACGGTGCCGCGTCCAGGCCATGCTGATTATCCCCAGTGGGTGCAGATGGGGCGCATTCCCACTGGCGGCGGTGCCAATTCAGGACGCATGACTGCGCCTATGTGCATTGCAGGAGGAATATGTCTGCAATGGCTTGCCAAGCGAAATGTGCAAATTCAAGGCAGGTTGGTGGAGGTCGCTGGCAAGTCAGATGGCTTTGAACAAAGCATACTAGATGCCAAGGCGGCAGGCGACAGCGTAGGTGGCATAATCGAGGTCACGGCGACTGGACTGCCCGCTGGGCTGGGCGGGGCCATGTTCCAGGGACTGGAGGGCAGCCTGGCCTCGGCACTGTTTGGAATACCAGGTGTCAAGGGCGTGGAATTCGGTGCAGGCTTTGCCTCCGCGTCCATGCGCGGCAGCCAGAACAACGACGCATTTGTCTCAACTCCAGAGGGCATTGCCACCAGAGGCAACAACCACGGTGGACTTCTAGGCGGCATGACAACTGGCATGCCTTTGGTGGTGAGGCTGGCCATGAAGCCAACGCCTTCCATTTTCATGGAACAGGACAGTGTGGACTTGGCGACTGGCCAGCCTGCAAAAATACAGGTGCAGGGACGGCATGATCCCTGCATCGCAAGGCGTGCAATTCCCGTGGCGGAGGCACTGGTGGCATTCACCCTGGCGGATGCAATGCTGGCAGCAGAGGCGCAGACGCCGCGCATCTGCCTGACATTGACCAACGCCACTTTGCAGCAGGACTATGCGGACCTGGCGGCAAGCCGTCCATTTGTGGATATGGCGGAACTGCGTGTGGACTGCCTGGAAAAGGCGGAACTGGACAATGCTCATTTGTTCCCGCAGAAAACCAAATTGCCTGTAATTTTGACCATCAGGCGCAGTGCAGACGGCGGTGCCTGGACGAGTGATGATACACAGCGTATCGGCCTGTTCCAAAGGCTGCTTTCCGAAGCTCCAGTCCCATTTGCATTTGTGGATTTCGAGGGTGACTTCCGCATTCCGCAACTGGAGGAACTGGCCCGAAGCCGCAGCACGCGCATCATACGCAGCCAGCATTCATTTGACGGACCCATCAAGAATGTGGTGGCGCAGTGCCAGGCATTGAAGGGCACTTCCGATGACATTCCCAAACTGGCTTTTGCCACGCCACATTGCTCTGACTTGACGCAGTTGTTCCGCGAAACCGCTGACTTCACGGGATTCCCACATATACTTTGCGCCATGGGAGCAATGGGCGGTGCATCCCGCATCCTGGCTTCCCGCACACATTCCATGCTGACCTTTACCTCGCCAGCCCATAGTATTGCCAATATGAGTGCCATTGGCCATTTCACGCCTGAAACTTTGGTTAGGACGTACCGCTTCAGGTCGCTGACTGCCAGAACCGAGCTGTATGCGGTCACTGGCTGGCCTTTGGGGCATACCGCCAGCCCTGAATTGAACAACAGCGCATTCTTTGCGGAGGCGAAGGATGCGGTCATGGTTCCCATTCAGGCTGAAACGGCGGCTGAGGCTATTGAATGTGCGCAGGTTCTGGCCGTAAGGGGAATGGCGGTCACCATTCCACACAAGGAGAACATCATGCAGTTCATGTCTGTGATAGACGAGACGGCCCAGAGCATCGGTGCCGTGAATACAGTGGTGCGCGGGCCAATGGGATGGCATGGCTACAATACCGACGCGGCTGGCTTCACCGCCGCATTGCTGGACTTTCTGCAGGTGGACAGCATTGCTGGGCGCAAGGTGGCTATTCTGGGGGCGGGCGGTGCATCCCGCGCTGTTGCGTATGCCATCTACAAGCAGGGCGCGGATGCCTGCATTTTCAACAAGACGCTGGAGAAGGCGCAGGCACTTGCCGCAAAATACGGCTTCAAGTCGGCACCGCTGTCGGCGGAGAGTCTGCCCTTGCTGCAGGAGTATGCTGGCATAATCATACAGGCCACATCCGTGGGCCTCAAGGCAAGCTCACCCGCCGATGACCCGATTCCATTCTACCAGTTCAAGGGTAGCGAGACATTGTACGATTTGGTGTACGTTCCTGATGTGACTCCAGTGATGCAGCGTGCCCAGAAGGCTGGCTGCCGTGTGCATAGCGGCATGACCATGCTCATCGAGCAGGCAAAGGAACAACGCCGCCTGTATGCCAGGTTCTAGTGGACTGTGGACAGTTCTGTGTGCGGGCGTTTTCGCCCGCGTTTTAGTGGACAGCCAACCGCCGCGAGAACGCGGCGGCACAGAACAAGCTACACAAATAACGAGGCTGAACAATGAAAACAAACAAGACGATATTTTTATATGGCCCGCCAGCCAGCGGCAAATCCACATTGGCTAAGGCATTGGGCGAGGCCACAGGCAGAAAGGTATTCGACACGGATACCTGGATTGCCAAAAGGGCAGGGCGCTCGATCCCCGAGATATTCGCGACAGAGGGCGAGGCATATTTCCGCGACCTGGAAGCCAGCGTGCTTCAGGATTGCATCAAGGTTAACAGGCAGAATCCTGGCATAGTGGCGCTTGGAGGCGGGACGCTGTTGCGTGATGAGAACCGCAAGGCCTGCGAGGAGGCGGGAATAGTGTTCTGTCTGGAGGCTCCTTCCGCAGAGGAACTTGCCAAACGCATCGCCAGCCAGGCTGGAAGCCGCCCGCTTGGCGACAAGGCCCGTGAACGCGCACCGCACTATGCCTCTTTCCCAAACCGCATTGCATCGTTCTTTATGCTGCCAGATTCGCTGATTGTGGTTGGTACTGGCATAGCCGAAGCATTCCTTTACCCTGAACGCACGGTATTTGACGGCAATGTGGCCTCGCTTTATCCAGAACTTTCACGGAAGGCGCTGGGCGTAATTCCTTCTGGCGAAGTCAACAAGACGCCGCAGACTGTGATGAACCTGTGGCATTGCTTTGCAGAAGCGGGGCTTGGGCGTCGTGATTTGGTCATGGCCTGTGGCGGCGGCGTCACTGGGGACTTGACTGGCTTTGCCGCAGCGACCTGGATGCGTGGAATTGCCTGGTACAACTTCCCTACAACGTTGCTCTCCATGGTGGACGCCTCCTCTGGCGGCAAGACTGGCTGCGACCTGCCGGAAGGCAAGAACCTTGCAGGTGCATTCCATTCGCCAAAGCTGGTTGTCATTGACACGCTTTTCCTGAAGACATTGCCTGAAAAGGAACTGCAAGTTGGCAAGGCCGAGATGTTCAAGCATCAGATCATCGATGGCAGGAATACCGCCATCAGCGCAATCCCCACTGCAAAAGAGATTGTGGAGAACCTTGCCGTGAAGTTGGCTGTAGTGAAGGAAGACCCATTTGAGACAAAGGGTGTGCGCATGAAGCTGAATTGCGGGCATACCGTAGGTCATGCGGTTGAACTGGCAATGAAATACAGCCTGTCCCATGGCGAGGCTGTTGCAATCGGCTGCGTGGAGGAGGCGCGTCTTGCCTGTAAGCTGGGCTATGCCTCCAAGGAATGGCCGGGTGAACTGGCTGACAAGTTCAAGGCGGCTGGCCTTCCAACCGAATTGCCTGACGGCCTCTCCTTTGATGGCCTTAAGGCAATCATGCGAGGGGACAAGAAACGCCAGGGGAATTCAGTTACATTCGCCTTGCCTTGCGGATGGGGCGATGTCCGCCTGGTGGTAATTGACCTATAATCAAATTTCAACCTGAGTTGGTGCCGCTTCGGCATCAACATAAAAGGAAAATCCAAAATGGAAGCCATAACAATAATGCCTGGCAGACGCGATGGGCGTGTAAGCGTGCCCTTGTCCAAGTCCCATCTGCATCGTCTTCTGATAGCGGACTATCTTGCTGGCGGCGATATGTTCACCCGCAACTTTGATGGTGCATGTGATGATGTGGCTGCCACGCAGCGCTGCCTGAAGGAGCTTGGCACGTCAGCATCGCCTTGGCTTGACTGCTGTGAAAGCGGCTCGACTCTGCGTTTTTTGCTGCCGCTGGCGCCTGTGCTGGTTGAACATTCCACAATGTTGGCCAGAGGACGTCTGCCAAAGCGGCCATTGCAGCCATTTCTGGATTTGCTGCGGCCACATGGTCTTCAGGCAGAGGCGGTTTTTCCTCTTAAGCTCAATGGTACTTTGAGGTCAGGCAGATATGTGGTGCCAGGGGACGTGTCCTCGCAGATCATAACTGGACTTCTTTTTGCCTTGCCTTTGCTGAAAGGCGACAGTGTAATCCATTGCGAGGGCGTGGTACAGTCAAGGGGCTATGTGGACATGACCCTGGACGTTCTGAAGGCATACGGCATTTCCATTGATGAAACCCCTGAAGGCTTTCTTGTGGCGGGTGTGCAGAAATACATTTTGCAGCGGGATGTTTCGCCTGAACGTGACTGGTCGTCAGCCGCATTCTGGCTTGCTATGAATGAAATGGGATGCCAGATTGAATTGCCTGAGATGAATCCTGCATCGAAGCAGCCAGACAGGGCGATGCTCACTTTGGCCAAGCAGGAGGGTGGTGTCATTGACGTTTCACAGTGCCCAGATATTTTCCCTGCGCTTGCGGCATTGGCTTCCAGCAGAAATTGCATCACGTGTTTTGTAGGCGTGGAAAGACTGCATATCAAGGAGTCAGACAGAGTGGTGGCGATGGCGGATGTGTTGTCGCGTCTTGGTGTGCAAGTCAATATGCAGGAACATTGCTTTGAGGTGATGGGGCAGGGCATCTTGCTGAAGGGGGGAGTGGAGCTTGCCACATTCAATGACCACCGCATCGCCATGGCGGCGACGACACTGGCTGCAATCTGCCGCGAACCCATCGTCATTGAAAATCCCGACTGCGTGGCAAAGTCATATCCTGATTTCTTCACGCAGTTTTCACGCTTAAAATAATAGCAAAGCGGGATGCAACCTTAAGGCCGCATCCCGCTTTTGCTATTGCCTCAAGAGGAAAAATCCAATTTGGGCAATTCTATTTTGTTTGAACCTTACTTTGATGGCATCCACCACAGCTTTTCGTTTAGCGAGCTGTTGAACAAAGGTGACACGTATGCGTTCACAGTTGCGCTCTGGTCCATCTTGTCAACCTGAATATGTGTCTTGTATAGTTCCACATGGAAATCACCGAACAGGATGTTTGCTCCGCCCTCATGGCGCAAATCAACATTGCCTGCGGTTGCAGTGGAGAAGCTGCGGGACATCTGGAAATAGCCGCGCCTCCTTAGACCGCCGTTGAAATTCTCGCTTATAATCAGCAGTGAGGCAGGATTCCTTGCATCAATTGAACGACCTGAGATGTATGTTACTGGTCCAACATTAAGATTGACTAGTGAAGTACGTCTCAAATCAGGATTGAATCCATACATTGTGTAATACCAAATTGTGTTGCCGCATTCTGTCAATTGTGGCACGGCTCTTTTGGCGACAGCAAGTACTGTGTCGTCATCTTCTACAACGGACCATGAGGGGCATGCCAGGATGCTGGGCGACATCTGCGTTCCTGCCAGCAAAGTGCACCAAGTGTAATGGGCCAAGCCGTCACTGCTGAAATAGATTGGGTAGAAATCATCGTATTCGCTACCATACAATGCACAGGCTGTGCCCATTTGCTTCATGTTGTTTGTGCAGGAAATCATACGTGCCCTGGCACGTGCTTTGCTCAATGCGGGCAGCAGCAT
>JAFZZD010000145.1 GCA_017615955.1 Victivallales bacterium | reverse complement strand
GGGATTCGGACCATTTTTGAGATGCACCTGGGACGCGGCGGAAATAGGTGTTTACAAGAAGGAGACGCTTGATGCTGGCAAGACTTGGATTGATTCCGAATACAGATATTACGGATATGGCGTCAAGGGCGCATACGGACCAGCTGCAGGAAACTATCCTGACTTTTTTGGCCAGTACGATATGAAGAACAAAAATTGGCTCAGGTGGTTGGATCTGAAGCAGGTTGACCAGGCATCCAGCATGTACACGGACGCTGACAGCAAAACTTCATCGGGGCGAATTCAGTCCTCGACGCCGAATTTCTCAGATGGAACATATTCAAGATTTTGTCTTGTCCATGACGGGAAGATGAACGCTGCATTTTGCGACGGCAGCGCACGCGGCGCGGATACGGCGACTATGGTTGAGTGCCTGAAATACGAGTTCGCCCGGGCTGTGGCAAAGGGCAACGCGCACCGCTATTACTACAGCAATAAATTCGCCATTGATGAAAGTTATCTTGTCTATGGCACAAAGCAGTGAACATCACATCAAGGAAAGGACATGAAGAAGGTTCCTGTCAGTTTAATCATTGATGACGGCGGCGTGGTGGACATGTCGTATTTCGGGCAGTCGGCGTACCCCCACGAATTGCTGGTGCCAATGTCGTTTGCAAAGAGGTTCGCGGATATCTGCCACAAGAATGGCGTCAAGGGCAAGTTTTCCGTCATTCCGATGCCAGGCGGCCTAGGCCGCATTGACCAGCGGCTGAACAGGGTGCCGGCACGAGTGGTCAAGAGCATGCTCAACTTCATCCGCAAGGAAATCGAGCCTATATTTTCCATTACGCCTGAGATACTGACACATGACGTGGCATACGATTTGGCGAACCAGACATACTGTCACGTTTACGAGGATGCATATTTCTCCAAGTTGAGCGCCCAGGAAATCGCCGACTACATAGGCCTGGCATTGGAGATCCTGTGCAATGTGGACCTGCATCCCACTGGTGTGACATCGCCATGGCACTGCGGCATTGACAACGAGCAGAACTACGCAGAAGGCATAGGACGGGCCTTCAAGAAGGTCATGGGCAGGGACTGGAGCTTCTATTTCCTCCACAGCCGCTACAAGTTGAGCAAAAGTTACTGGCCCGAACCCAAACTGATGTGCGACACGGAAAGCGCCGGCAAGGTGGTGACCATTCCAAACAACACGTTTGACGCATTCTACGCCACGACGCAGCCAACCACACGCAAGGCGGCACGCGCCAGCGCAAAGGAGAATATCGACATGATCCTTAGCCCCGACGGGCGGACTGGCATGGCACGCGAGCATTTTGAAAACGGGCATCCCATCATCTTGATCAGCCATTGGCAACGCCTGTATTCAGACGGGTCGCAGATTGGCTTGGACGGTCTGGAAACCCTGGTGAAACGGGTGAACAAGGTCTTCGGCTCCCAGGTGGAATGGAAGACATTCGAGGAAATCACGCAGGATTACATTTGAACGCTCTGTTCCCCAAGAAGGTAGGCAATGGACGCCCGGAGGGCGCAACCATGCGTAACCCCAGGCAAGCGCCCGCAGG
>JAFZZD010000016.1 GCA_017615955.1 Victivallales bacterium | reverse complement strand
TTCCCGCCAAGGCAACTTGAGTGGGTGCCGCCTCGGCGCCCACATATCCCGCCAGGTGGCTTGTTTCCGCTAAGGCAACATGAGTGGGCGCCGCCTCGGCGCCCACATAGAGAAAAAGGAGCGACTATGCTTATAGAAATACAGGACATGTTCAAGACCTACAAGATGGGCGACAACGTTGTCAACGCCCTGAATGGGGTGTCGTTGACTGTGGATTATGGCGAGTTCGTGGCTATAATGGGGCATTCGGGGTCCGGCAAAAGCACAATGCTGAACATACTTGGCTGCCTGGACACGCCTACATCAGGTTCATATTTGCTGGACGGGCGGCAGGTCAGCGGCATGAACAGGAACGAGCTTGCCGTCATACGCAACCAGAAGCTGGGATTTGTGTTCCAGAACTTTAATCTGCTGCCACGCACTAGTGCCGTGGAGAATGTGGAGTTGCCAGCGATGTACGGCAACAAGATCAAGTCATCGGAACGGCGGGACAGGGCGATTGAACTGCTGACGAAGGTGGGGCTGGGGGAGAGGCTCTGGCACACGCCTGCCCAGATGTCTGGTGGCCAGCAGCAGAGGGTGGCCATAGCCCGTGCCCTTATGAACAAGCCAGCCGTCATATTGGCGGATGAACCCACTGGCAACTTGGACAGCAAGGCAAGCGTGGAGATTGTGGAATTCCTTGCCAGCCTGAACGATGATGGCATAACCGTGGTAATGGTCACCCACGAGGATGACATTGCAGCCCATGCCAAGCGTGTTGTTGTGATGTCCGATGGCAAGGTGGTATCGGAAAGGAGCAATGCAAAATGAATATATTTATGATGTTCAAAGTCGTGTTCCGCGCATTGTGGCGCAGCAAGGTGCGTTCTGCGCTGACTGCGCTGGGCATAATCGTGGGCATTGCGGCGGTGATTGCGGTCATAGCCATAGGGCAGGGGGCATCCACGGAGATGCAGCGCTCCATCAACAGCATGGGGCACAATCTGGTGATGGTGTTCCCGGGAAGTATGCGTTTCGGAGGTATGCACATGGGCGCGGGCGCCAAGACCACGCTTACCGCGGAGGATGGAAATCGCATCGCGGAGGAGCTGTCCCAGTATGTGATGGCAGTGACGCCAATGCTGCGCAGCGGCGTGCAGGTTGTCTATGGCGCCAACAACTGGGCCACCACGTCCAATGGCGTGGGACCTGCGTTCCCAGATGTGCGTGGCTGGAATGTGGGCGACGGCAGTTTCTTTGACGAGGCGGATGTGAGGGCAGGGCGCCGTGTGGTTGTCATTGGCAGGACTGTCGCGGAGAATCTGTTCGGCACCGAAGATCCATTGGGCAAGACCATACGCGTGAAGAACATGCCGTTCAAGGTGCTGGGCATAATGGAGAAGAAAGGCAGCAACTCCATGGGGCAGGATCAGGATGACATAGTGCTCATGCCCTACACCACATTCAAGCGCGTGCTGCAGAACAGCGTATTCAACAATGTGAACCAGCTTCTCATAAGCCTTCACAGCCTGGACCAGCTTGACGAGGCGAAGGCGGAGATAACGGAGCTGCTCAGGATGAGGCACAAGCTGGGGCGCAAGGATAATGATTTCACCGTGCGCGACATGACCGAGGTCGTCGAGAGCGTGACCAGCATTTCCAGGCTTATGACCGTGCTGCTTGGCGTTGTGGCCTCCATTTCCCTGATAGTTGGCGGCATTGGGATTATGAACATCATGCTGGTCTCCGTGACGGAGCGCACAAAGGAGATTGGCCTGCGCATGGCCATCGGAGCCAGGCCAATGGACATATTGATGCAGTTTCTGCTGGAGTCGATAGTGCTTTCCTGCGCGGGGGGACTCATTGGCGTCATTCTTGGCGCGACTGGCGCAAGAATCGTGGGCAACATCAATCACTGGCCGATTCTCATAACTCAAAGTTCAATAGTGGTCTCATTTACCTTCAGCGCCCTTGTCGGCATATTCTTCGGGCTTTACCCCGCCTTCCGCGCCTCGCGCCTGAACCCTATCGAGTGTCTTCGCTACGAGTGATTGGAACATCTGGCAACAGACATCCCACTCACCTGAACAGACCACTATGGTTCAGCCCATTCAGTTTGTGCAGAACGTGGGATGCGCATACGACCAGCAAATGGCCTACGCCACTTTCAAGCATACTCTGGAGGCCGCATAGGCGAGAAAGGCAATCAGTCACAATTCTGGAAGTCGTGAATCAAATCGTTGCAATGCTCAAGGACAAGTTTTCGGAAAGAATCAGGGCACTGCAGATCGCAGTTCAGGAAGCGTATGTGACTGGCGTGCCTTGCCAGCCAGGCGAAGGCATAAGTGCGGCTTTTGAAGAGCGGAAGCTCGTCAGGCAATGAAGTTGAATTCACGGGACCGCCTGCGACATGGAAGCTGCAGTCGCGGAAAAGCAGATCCGTGACTGGATGCTCGGCTGTGCCGGAAATGTAGTTCCCGTAGCTTGAGCGTATATTGACTCGGTCAAAGCGGAAGCGGCCAATGGAACCAGTCGCTCCAAGCGATGAGTTGGCGTTTATGGTAATTCCCCATTTCACGTTTTCCGCAACGACATTTGAAAGATGTACATTCTCGATTCTAGGACCAGTGTAATGCCTGCCATGTGCGCAGAATCCATCGCTTCCGCCGCTGCATAGAACATCCAGGACTGCCTCGCCGCCCGTGATGACAAGGTTGCTCATGATTATGTCGCGAATGGGTTCGTTTCCCATATAGCCGATTCGCACAGCGCTGCACGCGCTTTTCAATATGCAATTGCTTACAACGATGTGCGAACAGCTGTAGTCCTGATTTTCTGAAAGCTCCATTTCTCGCTCCCAATGGTCGGTATAGAAGCAGATGGCGTCATCCTCGCTTTCTATGCGGCAGTCGCTGACAAGCAGATTCTGCGATGATTTCACGTGGATGCCGTCGCTGTTCCGCAGACGAAAATCACTTGTTATCTGCAGTGCATTGAGCCTGGCGTTGCGGCAATGCATAATTTCAATGGCGAACATCGGTGCATCGCGGAGCGTGAACCCCTCCAGCATGAAATCTTCGCAGTCAAGCATTGCAATTGTTGCGCCAGGACGCCAATCCTGCAACAGATATTCCTTGCCACCTGGCTTTTGCTTTATCGTATTGCGGAAGCAGTTGCGAACGTAGAAAGCGCTTCCGTTCGCCTCGATGCTGCCCTTGCCGCAGATTCCGCAATGCCGTGCGAACTTTGCGAAGATGAGATGCTGGTCCTGGTTGAACGGGCTGTCGTGGTAGCCCATTATAAGCGACAGCAATTCAGGGTAGGCCTTGCGGTAATCGTCTGGATTGTCCGATGCCACAAGGACTGCGCCGAATGCTAGTTCCAGTATCACATCGCTCCTGAGTTCCAATGTCCCCGTCCTGAATCGTCCCGAAGGTATATGGACTGTGCCGCCGCCATTTGCGTGGCAGGTGTCGATGGCCGCCTGAATGGCTTCAGTTTCCAGTTGTTCGCCATCGCCTTTTGCCTTGAATGTCAAAATGTCATAATCCATAAATGCTTTTTCCTCGACGACATTGTATCATAATTCTGGTATTTTGCTGACACGTATGATGTCCAGAAGCGAGCCTGTCCCCTCCTCAGCAACCTCCTTCATCGCTGAGGCTATCGACACAGGCTTTTTCTCCGCCCCAGAAACTTGCCCGCTGCGAAAGTCTCGCGCCGCGCCATGTCCAGTGCCTTCGCCAGACTCCTCTGGTATCGCGTCACCCACATATAGCCTTCAGCCCCCATCCGTCATTCTCCTTTGCCTTGCCTGCCCCGTCATGAAGTCCGTGCCTGTCGTGTTTCCTGCTTTTCCTGCGCCTCCTCGCCAGCCTCATCCAGGGCATCATTTGATTGTCTTTTGAATTCCTCAAAGCCAGCGAATGCCTTGTCAATCCATCGCAACCTCTTTTAATATAGCATTCTTGATGCGATTTCTCCACAAAGACATGCAAAAATGATCATGTACGAATAACAGCTTGATTGTCATCCTGCCCACGTTCCATGACATTTCATCCATTTTTGCCGCTGACGTCCCTTTTCCGTGCCTGCCAATTTGCGCATTGTCAAGGCACGTTTGCAATCCGTTTCAGTTCCCTTTTCACGTATGTCTCCTAGCATCAGTGCAGCAGCCAGTCCAGGGCGTTGAGCTTCCGTATTCCGTCGAAGTCGTCCGACGGATCCTCGTCCAGGGTCAGCAGGAACTTCGGGTAGTGGTCGTGGATTTTCTGAAGCGGCGCGAGTTCGCGCCGAAGCGTCTCGGTGTCACGCACCGTCGCCGCGACCTGGTAGTATTCCGTTCCGCCGGAATTCTCCGCCACGAAATCGACCTCCAGGGAACCGACCTTGCCGATGCGCACCTTGTACCCACGACGGAGTAGCTCCAGGAAGACGACGTTCTCAAGGACATGGCCGACATCCTGGGAACGCCCGGAAAGGAGATGGCGGCGGAGGCATGGATCCACCACATAGTACTTCTCCAGCGTCTTCAGCAGCATCTTCCCCTTCACATCGTACCTCTCCGCCTTGTAGATGAGGAAACTCTCAAGCAGCGCGTCCAGATATCTCTCGATTGTCCTCGAGTCTGACTTGCGCCCGTCGGATGTCAGTGTTCCGGCTATCCGCCGCGTCGAAAGTTCGCTGCCGATGCTGTCGAACACGAATTTCGCCACGCTGTCCAGCATCAGCGGATCGGGTATCTTCCGCCTCTGGACGATGTCCTTGAGCAGGATGGTGCTGTAGATTCCATCAAGGTAGTCCCCCAGTTCCCTCGGCGAATCCACCAGGCTCCCCGCGTATGGAAACGAGCTTCCGCCCACATACTCCGCATACAGGCGGGAGCGTTCTCCGCCCCCCCGCATCTGCACGAACTCGCGGAACGACAGCGGCAGCATCCTGATCTCCACGTAGCGCCCGGAAAGCATCGTGGCAATCTCGTGGGAGAGGAGGTTCGCGTTCGACCCTGTGATGTAGACATCGACGTTCGGGCGGATGTAGATGCTGTCGATGACCTCCGGGAAATCCTCGCACAGCTGAACCTCGTCCACGAACACGTATGTCATCTCGTCGGGCTTCAGCCTGCCCTTGATGTGTGAATGGAGAGCGTCCGGATTCCGCAGCGGCTTGTTGTCCCTGTCCTCAAGGTTCACATACACGATGCGCTCTGCCTGGACGCCCTGCGCGCGAAGCCATTCCTGGTGCATTTCCAGAAGGAACGACTTGCCGCATCGCCGGACGCCGGTGATGACCTTGATGACCTGCTTGTCGCGCCAGGCGCGCAGACGCTCCATGTATTCCTTGCGCTCTATCCTCATTTGCCGTCTCCTTTTTTGCTTGATTGACTTTGCCTTAATATAGTCCACAAACTTTTAATTTCAACAAAGTCTGTGTGATAAACAACACAAACTCTCTTTTTCTTTGAATTTTGTGCATACAAAGTCGATGTTTGCGAACTCTGCAGTCCTTGCTTCTGGATGCGAGGCGTTCGACCGCTTCTGGGCGAACTACTGCTATCTGTTCATGGACAGAGGTTGGCACGTCTCCGCAGGACAGGGCTGGATGCCCGTCGCGGAGCTGCTGGAATAGCCGTATTTTGTCAGTTTTTGCCCAAAAGGGAAGAATTTGATATTTACACGCCCCCCGTCCGGATTTTTCTGAATTGTGTTGTTGTCCGGGCGGGGGCTTTTTTTGCCTTTCTGAAAAAACACGCACGAAAACGACTTTTTTTCACGATTCCATCGAACACCTGGCCTTTTTTCTTGAATGCATTGGTGACGGGGGAAGATGACCCCGCAGGACAACAACCAAGAAAGGAACGTCACCAATGAGAAAACTCGCATCCATCGCAACCATCGCAACCGCAGAGCCGATACCCGAAGCCGACCGCCTCGACGTGGTCACGCTT
>JAFZZD010000144.1 GCA_017615955.1 Victivallales bacterium | reverse complement strand
GTCCGTCAGACCATGGGTTGGCATATTGTCATGGAAAGTCCTCGACTCTGGTGCTGCAAATTTGGGATAGTGGGTCAATTGCGCATGAGATGGCACGCCCATCATCGCGTAAGCCCTCAAAATCTTGTTGGTGAACTCTTCCGCGCCACCTTCGTTCATGGCTAGATATTTAGGAACCAGAGCGGCCAGCAAGTCCTGATAGGCAAAGTATTGCCAAGAACCAGGCACTATATGGAACAACCCGCGATAGAAGAAGCCTTCATCCTCTGGCTGCACATCTGTGTTTGCAATGAACCTGCGCCTTTCATCGCAGACAAAGTCATTGTGGACGTATGCCTTGATGTCATCGCATATCACCGCCAGCGGCAAGGCCGCGTCTGTGCCTAGCGAATGCGCAACTGCGGCCAGTCGTGCGGAATCGACAAACGGCAGTTCCTTGAACCAATCCAAAAAGCAGAGCTTCTCGTATGCAGAAATGCCAGGGTAGCTTAATCCATACTGAATGAGGCTATGGCATATCGTATAGCGTTGCAGGTCAACAGTGTGGTTTTCGCTGACAGGCGTCATGCACGAGTTTTCGCAAGTGCATGGATTGTCGAACGCCGCCGCCACGAATCCAGCCTTTGCAAGATGCCTTGCCTGGCAGTTACGCTCTGGATATGGCTTCTGCTGATAGTTTGGGTGTGGCGGAACCGCCTCTCCCGCGAGAATCTCCTTGCTGGTCCTTGAGCCAGGAAGGCAGATTGCAGCAGGGGCAGGGTGCTCTTTTGTGGCGCAGTCAGGAATCAACAGTAGAAATGATACGGCACTGAAACTGCCTGGATAGAACTCCCATTTCTCCACGCGGTAGCCATCGCGCTGCACGGTGCCTATCCTTATGGGTGTCTGCATTACAGTTTTCTCTGGCATGCATAGCAGCTCTCTCATCTTGTCCTTGACATCACTCTGCCATTTATGATAATTCTCCTTGGTGATGCTGTCATTGAACGCCAGTTTCGGCTCATTTTCAAGGATGAACGCACGATATGCGCCAAGCATGTTGGGATAACGTCCGTCTTCACGGGACTTGTAATCGTGCTCGTAGGTCAGATGCATAGTAGGAGGTTAGGGAAGCCGTGGTCAAAAAAAGCCCCTCGTGGCGCGTTTGCATCGGAGGGGCTTGAGTGCTTAAACGACAGTGTAGAGTCAGTTGTTGGATTTTGAGACGATTGTGCCGTCGTCCCAGACGTTGATGTACTTCTCGTCCTTGTTGACTTCGAGGGCCTTGAGGGACTCGACGTGTCCATCCACGAAACCAGTGGTCATCGTGCCCGCGTGAGCACCGTATGTCTTGCCGACGTTTGTGACGCTGGCGGTGTTGGCTGCCACTGTGTTGAAGCCAGAGAATCTTCCGCGACCGCCATCGGCGCGGCTGTTGTCACCGCTGACTTCGACCTGCTTCCAGTCCTCATTGAACATGATTGTGCGGGAGAGGTTGCGTTTAATGGACGTCTCGTTGCCGATGGCCGTTGTGCCTGAGATGCTTGTGGCACCGCCCTTGGCGCCGATGAACCAGTTGTAGCTCATGTCGCAGGCAATGACACCAGCGTGCCATGAGCCTGGATGGGCAGGGCAGGAGGGGCAGAGCAATTGCTTTGTATAGGAGCAATTGAGTGTTGCGGCGGAGCCTTTCCTAAGTCCTAATTTAGTGCTTTTGCCAAGGCCGAAGGCATCCTTGAGGATGACGGACTCCATCCAGTAGTAGGGGTAGGTCGGCAGTGATGAGCTGTAGTAATATGGATTGTCTTCTGTCAGGAACTGTCCGTTGTTGTCGCCTGTGTACAGTGCCTGCGCCAATGTCAGCTGCTTCATGTTGTTGGAGCAGGAAATCTGGCGGGCCTTTTCGCGGGCTTTGCTGAGGGCGGGCAGAAGCATCGCCGCCAGAATGGCGATGATCGCGATGACAACCAGCAACTCGATGAGGGTGAACTGTAGGACTTTTTTCATTAACTTTTCTCCTGCTTATATTGATATTATTGAAATGCTACTGGTTTGCCTTTGAGACGATTGTGCCTTCGTCCCAGACGTTGATGTACAATTCGTCCTTGTTGACTTCGATTGCCTTGGAGGACTCGACATGGCCGTCGAGGAAGGCGGTGGTCATGGTGCCAGCGTGCGGGCCGTATGTCTTGCCGACGTTTGTCTTGGTGGCCTTGTTGCCTGCGTAGAGGTTGAATCCAGTGGTGCGGGCCTGGTCGTCAGCGCGGATCCATGCGGTTGATGTTCCGTCAACCTGCATGTGCTTCCAGTCTTCGTTGAACATTATGGCGCGTGAGACGTTGCGCTTGACAGCGGATTCGTTGGCGATTGTGGTGATGCCTGTGACAGAGCCGCCGCCCACGAAGAAGTTGTATGCAAAGTCACACACAACATTGCCAGTGTGGTTCTGGCCTGGATGGAATGGTGCGGACGGGCAGAGGAACTGCTTGCAATAGTATGAGGCGTCTGCCCTGTCGGGGCGAAGGTTCTTTTTGGTGCCCACGCCAAGTCCGAGGGCATCTCTGCGGCATACTGATTCATACCAGTAATTGGCGTATGCAGGATAATTGGCTGATTGATAGAATGGCATGTCTTTGAACAGGTACTGTCCGTTGTTGTCGCCTGTGTACATGGCCATTGCAGTCGCCGCCTGCTTCATGTTGTTTGTGCAGGAAATCTGGCGTGCCTTTTCGCGCGCTTTGGCAAGTGCGGGCAACAGCATCGCAGCTAGAATGGCGATGATTGCTATGACGACCAGAAGTTCGATAAGTGTGAATGACTGTGATTTTTTCATTGTTTCTCCATTTGGTTATAATTTATTTGTTAGTTGTTTGCCTTTGATGTAATCGTGCCCTCGTCCCAGACGTTTATGTACTTGCCGTCCTTGTTGACTTCAAGTGCCTTTATGGACTCGGCGTGTCCGTCCATGAATCCAGTGGTCATGGTTCCAGCATGTGCTCCATATGTCTTGCCGACGTTTGTCTTTGTGGCAAGGCTGGCATGGTATATGTTGAATCCGCCTGTCAATGCGTCGTCGCCATGTTCGGAGTCACTCCTGCGGTTGTTTTTCCCATCGACATCCAGTTGCTTCCAGTCCTCGTTGAACATGATTGTCCTTGAGAGGTTGCGCTTGATAGAGGTCTCGTTGGTGATAGTGGTGACGCCAGAGACTCCATGTGACTTGTCAGCTGCGAAGAAGTTGCAGCAGT
>JAFZZD010000143.1 GCA_017615955.1 Victivallales bacterium | reverse complement strand
ATCTGCAAAATGCATATTTGGTGCTTGATTTTTGACATTATTGCAAGACATTACGCAGAGTAAAAAAACTCTAGCAAAAGGTATGGTTATTTATGTTTTATGGACGAGAAGAAGAATTGGGTGAATTAGCTTCACTTTGGCGCAAGAACACAGCCTCTATGGTAACTTGCCAAGGTCGCCGCCGCATAGGCAAGTCCACAATGATAGAGGAATTCGCAAAACGTTCCAAGGCTCATTTCATAGAAATAATGGGAACCGCTCCAGGCAAGGGCGTAGGAAACCGCCAGCAGCTGGAGAATTTTCACATTCAGCTTGCCCCTCATATCAAGGTGCAAAAAAGCAAAGTTCCAGTTGATTGGCTTAATGCCTTTATGCTTCTTGATTCTGCCATTGGCAATGAGAAGACTGTAGTCCTTCTTGATGAGATTTCCTGGATGGGCCAGTATGACGCCACATTTCCAGGTCATCTAAAAACTGCCTGGGACATATATCTGAAAAAGCATCCCAAGTTGATTTTAGTGCTATGCGGAAGTGTCTCCACATGGATACAGGAAAATATTCTGAACAACACTGGCTTTGTGGGACGTTCTTCCTTGAATCTGACACTGCGAGAACTGCCACTTTCAGTTTGCATGAATTTTTGGGGAGCGGCAGCGGAACGGATAGCCACAGGCGAAATCATAGACGTACTTTCAATTACAGGTGGTGTTCCACGTTATCTTGAAGAAATCGACCCTGCTCTTTCCGCAAATGAGAATATACGTCGGATGTGTTTTCGTCCAAAAGCCCTTTTGCGTGATGACTTTGCTAAAATATTCAATTCCGTGTTTGGTGAGAATGCCGTTTACAAACGTAACATTCTTGCTGCGTTGTCAGTTGGTCCCTTGACGTTGGCGGAATTAGCAGAGAAATTGCATCTAAGCAAAGGCGGCTCAATAAGCCAAAACATTTCAGAGTTGCTCACTGCAGGTTTCATTTCAGGGGATGCAGGCCTAAATCCACTGACTGGCAAACCCGCCAAGTCAATTATCTATCGCCTGTCGGACAACTATACCCGTTTCTACTTAAAATACATTCAACCAAACGAGGCTGTCATAGACCGCGATGGCTTCCGTTTCCTGAACATAGAGGCACTGCCTGCTTGGGAGACAATACTGGGTCTGCAATTCGAAAATCTAGTCATGAACAATATCATGGAACTACTACCAAGGCTCGGTCTGCAAAATGTCCTTATAAAATCAGCTGCGCCCTGGAGACAGTTGGCTGGTGCCAGAAAAAAAGGCTGCCAGATTGATATGCTTATCCAAGCAGAGCGAATGGTCTATGTCATAGAAATGAAACGTAGAAAATACATAGGAAGCGAGGTGGCAGATGAAGTTGCCGCCAAAATAGAGGCACTGTCATTGCCCAGAAGCATCTCCGTTCGCACTGCTCTTGTATATGCAGGCGAATTGCATCCAGCAATTGCAGCTGAAGGCTTTTTCGATGCTTTGGTTTCAATAGGCGATTTGCTGCATGGATAAAAAAAGCGGGGCGATTGCCGCCCCGCCATCCTATGCCCGCCACAAAAGGCGGTTGGCCTTTTGCCTTTTTAGGCAAAGGCAATGCACAAAGTGCTTGATGAATCCTGGTTTTCGCAGTAGTCGCTGTAGTCTGCGTAGTCAATAATACCAGTGCCGAAGATGCGATTTTCACCCACGTAGATGGTAAGGTTTTCAAGCGTGGGATATTGCTGGTTCACAATAACTGAATTGTCGCCGCAGGTGAAAGTGCGGTTTGCATCGTCCCAGGTATAGTCGGCAAGCCCTTCTACGAAAACCAAAGTGCCGCTGCCTTCGGAGGCATTGTACTGGACAGTGTCATTGCCCCAGTCTTCGCCGAAGCAGAACACGTTGTCCCCGCTGAAGCCGTTCAGTGTGTCGTCGCCAGTGCCGCCGATGAAGATCTCATTGGAGAAGCGACTTCCTGTGAGGCGGTCATCGCCAGCGTCGCCGAAGAGTATATTGGCGCCCTGGTTGGACCAGATGACATCATCGCCGTCACCGCCGTGTATGGTCATTCCGCTGCCGGTGTAAACATACCTGTCGCTGGTCATGTCAATCACATCGTCTCCCGCGCCAGCGTAGATTTCATCTATATGGCAAAGGCGCGCCTTTTCATTGGTGTCATATCCGGAGGCGGAAAAGATGTCATCCAGGAAAAGAGCATCGCCGCGCGCGCCGCTGGGTTCGCCGAGCCATGCATCGTCTGTAAGCAGCAGCACACTTGCATCGCCAGAACCAGTGAACACATCGCATATCTTGTTCCTGTCTGCGATTGACTTCTTTTCCGGCGTATCGCCCAATATGCCGCTCTTGACATCATTTAAATCAATGTATCCCTTGTTCACAGCCAAGTAGTCATTGCTCCACAGTTCGCCAGAAGAGCGTGCCAGGAACACATCGGCCACGCCATCGTTTAGAGGTCTCATTTCCAAGGGTGGATTGTCCTCCCGAAGAGTTTGCGGCAATTCGTAGGATTCAAACCCCTCATTGTCCTCAATGCCTTGGGTGAATACAAGAGTTTGTTTTTGAACATTGCCAAGTATTGAAACGCGTATATCGTCATTTGGCAAAGGTACGGGAATGAAAATACCTTTTTGCCCAGGCAGGAAATATTCATCTGCCTCGTTAAAAATAACAATGCTACCAACACTTGTGCCAACTGGATAGTATTCCTCAATTATGTCCTCAATGTCCCGCCCATCCACAATGCTGCCGGAGATGACCTTGTCAAAGGACTTTTCATAGTTGGGGCAGATATCCACGACAGCATAGTTCATATTGAAGGCAGCCAGTTCCTCGTCATTGTACCAGCCATTGCCGACTACACAACCAAAATGCTCGTCATACTCCTTCTGGACATCGCCACCCCAGCCGAAATTCAGATGGTATTCTCCAGTGCCTACATCATATCCATCCACAACCAACACATGGGCCAGTGCCGCACTGCTCACCATGGCTGGCTTGCCGTCCAGGATGTTGTCCCTAATCGTATTCCATGTATTGTTGGTGAAATTGTTGACGTATGTGGAATTGAAGTTCGCTCTCTGAAGTATATTTCGGTTCAATGGAGCCGAGGTCAGATCATAATCGTATTCATCAAAATCGGGATTGGAGTAATGGGTAAAAATGCAATGCGCCTGCGCTTGCATAATCATCATTCCCGCCAGGGTCAAAGCCGCTATGTCATCATCCTCATCGCTGTCTGGCTCATCGTAGGTGATTGCGGACAGCTTGTCATTCAGTTCAGCAAGCGTAAGTCCGCATTTTTCCTCAATATTCGTACTATTGACGGTGTAGGACGACGACTTACTCGTATTCCTGTTATAGACTGTGCAGGTGAAATAATCCGAGGCCTGGACTTGCAGGGACACCTCATAGCCCTGCTGCGCCCAGTAGTAGAGAATCTGCCCGTTGGCGACGCTGACACAGCCAGTGAGGTAGCCATCTGGCGTGTACCTGTTGAAGGCGTATGTCAGATCGTCGTCACCCTTCTGTTTCCAATTTGAGGAAAGCAAGTATGTAGGCGGCTCGTTTTCACCTTGTGTCACGTTAAATGACAGGCGGTACACATTGTTTGTCTCATCGCTTTCCTCCACTGCATTAGTGGAATCTATGCGAATAACCAGGTTATGCGCACCTGCTGTAAAACGCCCAAGATTTATATGCGTTTCACTGGTGATTACATTGTAGCCATACATGGTTTCACCTATGGCATGACTGTATTTCTCCATGCCGTCAACCACCACCGATATTTTAAACGGATTGGCGTCACCATCTGAACCATTCCACACTGCGTATGACAAAAATACATTGTCATCTGTAGTGTAGTCCTGTGTTGTGGAATATGAATACTCGCCCGTTTGCTCGATTTCCGGCGATTCCCAGTCATCATCCTCGTCAGTCTTCGTCAGCAAAATAAGCTGATTGATATCTACAAATCCTTCTGATGTATTACCATTATAAGTAATAAGTTGTAAATCTGGCAATGACATGTTATTCTCCAACTATGTAACCTAAATGAAATGCATTCGCACTAATTGTATCCACCTCAAATAACGGCCAGTGTGCCTGATGAATCCTGGTTTTCGCAGTAGTCTTTATAGTCGTCGTAGGCAATTTCGCCAGCGCCATAAATGCGCGTGGCTCCGACATAGACCGTCAATGCTGCGCCTGACAGCGGGTCAACTGCTAGGGTATTGTCTCCGCAGGTGAAGATACGGTCCTCCGCGTTCCAGTCATAGTTCTCCAGACCAGCCACGAACACCAGGGTTGCCGTGCCTTCGGACTGCTGCAGCGTGTCCTGTCCCCAGTTTTCGCCGAAGCAGAACACATTGTCCCCGCTGACGCCGTTCAACACATCATTGCCAGTGCCGCCGATGAAGATTTCATCGCAGCGTCTTGCGCCGACCAGCCAGTCGTCCCCCGCATCGCCGAAGAGCACATTGCTGCCCTGGTTGGTCCAGATCACATCGTCCCCATCGCCGCCATGAATTGTCATGCCTTCGCCGACGTATTTGAACTTGCTGCTTGTCATATCAATCACATCATCGCCTGCGCCAGCATAGATGTCATCGACCAGCGCAAGACGCGCGGCCTCCTTGCTGGGGTGTCCTGATTCGGAATAGATGTCATCCAGGAACAGGGCGTCTCCGCATTCGTCGTCCGTGAGAAGCAGAACGCTTGGGTCGCCCGCGCCAGTGAACACATCGCATATCTTGTTCTTGCCAAGCAGGGCTGTGGCGTCATTTGTGCCGGCCACCTTTCCGCCTTCTGCGGTAACGTAGCCCTTGTTTCTCGCAAAGTAGCCATCCGTCCACTTCTCACCGCTGCCATGCGCCAGGAACACATCGGCGATCTCGTCTTGAATAGCCTTCAATTCCGTAGGCAGATTGCCTTCATCCATGGTCTTCTCCAGATTGAATGAGAGATACTGCTCGCCTTGTGCGCTCTCCGCGAAAATGAGCTTCTGTGTTTTGGTGTTCCCCAGCACGGAAACCTTGATGTTTCCTGCCCTCAGAGACACTGGAGCGAAAATATCCTTGTCATCGCTGGAGAGTATGAAGCCGCTAATCATCTTGCCACCATGCTCCATAATTTCATCCAGCGCACTTCCATCCACAATCTGGCCATTCTCAACGACTGAAAAGACAGTAGTATAGACATTGTTCGCCTCGCCGGCGGTGCCTTCGGCGACCCTGTTGTCAGGATCCAGCGTAAACGTGATGGTATGCTTGCCCACGGCGTACTTGCCCAGGTTGAGGGCGCTGACACCATACGAATACCCTGGGTTCATGGCTCCTGCGTTGCCAGTGCTGATAGCCCCCTGCTGCCCGCTCAGGTCGAACACTTCGCCGTCCACCTCAACTTTGATGTAGGCTGAATCCGCCTTCTTGCTGCCCTGGTTTGTGATTTGGAACGCCAGGAACACATCATCGCCAGTGCCGAATGTGTTCGAGGACACCATGGGGCTGCCATCCACTGCCTTCCGCAGATTCAGCAATTCCTGCGCACCCAGTTCCTCGTCCAGCGTGAGTACCAGGTCCGCAGTCGTGATTTCGCCGCCGCCCTGGCCGTCCTGGACGATGAACGTGGTCTCATACACGTTGTTCGCCTCGTTGCCTTCCGCGACCAGGTTGTTGGGATCCAGCGTGAATCTTATGGAGTGGGTACCAACGGCATACTTGCCCAGGTTGAGGGCACTGTAGCTATATGACTGTTCAGGGTTCAAGGCGCCGGCATTGCCACTGCTGATTCCCTGCTGCCCGCTCAAGTCGAACACCTGTCCGTCCACCTCAACTCTGAAGTAGGCTGAATTTGCCTTTTGGTTGCCCTGGTTTGTGATCTCGAACGCCAGGAACACGTCGTCGCCAGTGCCGAATGTGTTCGAGGACACCATGAAGCCGTCCTCCCCGTTCTTGCGCAGATTCAACAATTCCTGCGCGCCCAACGTCTCATCCAACTTAAGCGCCAGGTCAGGACCGTCGGTTTGCCCGCCGCCCTGGCCATTCTGGACGGTGAACGTGGTCTCATACACGTTGTTCGCCTCGTTGCCTTCCGCGACCAGGTTGTTGGGATCCAGCGTGAATCTTATGGAGTGGGT
>JAFZZD010000142.1 GCA_017615955.1 Victivallales bacterium | reverse complement strand
TTATGCAATTACCTCTTTTGAAATAGCCAACCCACTTATGAAAATCAACGTACAATTCAACAAAACCTTGGGCGCAATCAAGCCGCTTCACGGCGTGAATCGCTCGCCCGTACGCTTCAAGGCAGACAAAATCAAGGAACTTGAGGCGGCGGGCATTCCCTTTGTTCGCACCCATGACTGCGGTGGCGCATACGGGCGCAGTACCCTAGTGGATGTGCCAAACATCTTTCCTGATTTCGAGGCAGACGAAACCTCGCCCGCCTCATACGACTTCGCTTTCACGGACCGCTATCTCTCCTGCATTGTGAATGCGGGGGCACAGCCATTCTTCCGTCTTGGCGTCACCATTGAGAACAACTGGCAAATCCATGCCTACAGGATAGCGCCTCCCAAAGACTTCGGCAAGTGGGCACGCATTTGCGAGCATATAATACGCCACTACAACGAGGGCTGGGCCAATGGCTTTCAGTGGGAAATCAAGTATTGGGAGATATGGAACGAGCCAGAGAACCCGCCTATGTGGCAAGGCACACGTGAGCAGTACTTTGACTTGTATGGCACTGCGGCAAAGCACCTCAAGAAATGCTTTCCCGAAATCTGCGTGGGAGGCTATGCGGGATGCGGCTTCTACGCCATCACCCGCCAGGGCATGAACGACTTCTACAAGAGCTTCATACCATGGTATGAGGAATTCCTCAAATATGTCCGCCAACATTCACTGCCCCTGGACTTCTACTCCTTCCACCTATACACGGATGATGCCCAGGAAATAGTCGCACATGCAAAATATGCCCGCGAACGGCTGGACATGGCTGGCCTCAACAAAACGGAGCTTGTCTTCGACGAATGGAACTATTCCGTCATAAGAAGGGATGCATACGAGAATGACTTCGAGGAGATAAAGGAGCTGCCAGGCGCGGTCTTTGTGGCCGAGGCATTCTGCCGCATGCAGGGCAGCCCAATCGACAAGGCGATGTACTATGATGCGGAGCCCACCTCGGGATATTGCGGGCTGTTCTACTATCCAAGTTTGCACACCACGCCCACCTACCAGGCATTCGTCGCGTTCAACCGCCTTTACAAGCTGGGAAAGCAGGCATTCATTGACGCCGACTTGCCTGACACCGTCGCCGCACTTGCCGCGACTGACGGCAAGACAGGGCTTCTTATGCTGGTGAACCGTGGTCCAAGGGACTTGGAAATCCCATTCTCCTGCGATGCGCCGCTAGACAATGCCTCCGTTCAATGCCTTTCAAAGGAGGGTGTTTTCCTGCCAGCGCCCCACTTTACCAGAAAAGAGGGCATTTTGCTGCTGACACGCCAGACATTGCTTCTTATGGAAGTGCCTTTCGCAACTTTCAAATAGGCCATGACAAATTACATTACGCCTAAAAGGTAGTAGCGCAACAAAACTTGTCTTATGTGGGAAAAAGAAGTAAATACGCTATGCAAGCTAAAGCTGAAGCGCATCCTTCATATTGGCTCTCCTGGCTGGACTGAACAGCCTGAAGAGACAAACCACTTGCACCTGCACCAGGAGATATTCATCTGCCTGAAAGGCAGCTATCATTTTA
>JAFZZD010000141.1 GCA_017615955.1 Victivallales bacterium | reverse complement strand
TCAGAGGCCAGGGTCGGCGGGGGCTGTGTTGTATGGGCGTGTGTTCCATTCCACCAGTTGCCAGCCCTTTCGGTCGGCCAGATATTCTATTTTTGATATGCTGGCGTTGTCTGGTACAGTGACTTTGTTATTTGGGTCTATTGAGCCAGTCACCAGGCGGAATATTCGCAGCATGACGCCGCCGTGTGTGCAGATGAGTATGTTTTTGCCAGGGTGTTCCTGGGCGGTTTTCCAGAAGAAGTCGGAGACGCGTTGCTGAAGATCCTGCTTTGTCTCCACGCCGTATTCGCTTATGGTTCTGCTTTCCTCTGTGAACAGCTTTGGAATTATGGGATTTTCCTGCCTGATCTGGTCCCAAGTCATGCCCTGGAATCTGCCCAGGCACCATTCCCTGAGCGCCTTGGTCGGTATGATTTTGATTTCTGGGCGGTTTGCCAATGCAATTTGCGTCGTCAGCATTGCGCGTTTCAAGTCGCTGGAGAATGCGATGTCAATGGGCAGGTTCCTTATGGCCTCTGCCGTGGTATGGGCCTGTGCGATGCCAGTCTCGTCCAATTCGGTGTCCATTTGTCCTTGAAGAATATGCAATAGGTTTTCCCTGGTCTGGCCGTGCCTGATCAGGATGAATCTAACATTGTCGCTCATTGTCATTTCAGTAGTTTTCTGCCGTGGTTCGCGCCCGTCAGAGAATGATGTCCTCTTTTTTTATGTCCTCTGCTGAAGGTGTCCTCCAGTATAAGTCTCATTTTTTCTTCTTCGGATATGGGTTCCTTCTGCTCCTCGCCCATGAGCCAAGCCATGAACTTGCCCCAGAAGCCCCTGTTTTCCTGTGCCTGCCTGCAATGCCTGCGTATCTTTACCAGACGCTGCGGTGGCGTGCGGTGCATGCCCAGTGCAAGGCAGAGGCGGAAATGCTTCACAGCCTTGGAGAACTTGTTCTGTAGGCGGCATGATTCGCCCAGGTAGTAGTGGTAAAGGATGTTGCCTGGACTGACGTTGACCAGCGCCTCGCAGATGCTTTGGCATTTGCCATATTGCCCGCAGAAGAACAGTGTCTTTGCCTGCCTGAAGCGTATGAAGTTCTCCGTGCGTTCCAAGTCCAGCATCAGTGTCATGAGCGTGGTGTGCTTTGGTGCGTCATTGCCTACGACCATTTCCTCCAGGATGTCGTCCGCAATGCTGTCCATCACGGCCTGTGTCCGCAGTACGGAGCCTGTGGCGTTTTCGAATTCCAGATGCCTGTCGTACTGGCTTCTGCTGTCTGGATCCGACAATACATCGAATGCGTGGACCAGCCGCTGGAATTCCTCTGTCTTTGCGTTGTCGTTTCCGAACAGGTCGGGGTGGCATTGCTTTGCAAGGGTACGGTATGCCTTTTTCAGTTCATCGAAACCCACGCCAGGCGAAACGCCCAGTATTTGATACAGGTTGCGTGGCATTGCCTATTTCTTCTCTATGGGCACGCCATAGTAGTTGAACATTTTTTCCAGGCAATACTGCATCACGTAAGCCGCGCCCTTGCCCTGCTTGACCAGGTCCAGAAATTGCAGCTTTGGTGTTGAAGATGTGATTTCCCTGGCAGGCAGTTCCAGGTCGAAGACATAGCCGTCCCAGTTTTGGTAGATTGGGATCAGACCGTTTTCCCAGCAGCACTGGGCGCATTCATATTGGAGAATATACACGTATATGTATCGTGCCTTGTATGCCTTCCTGAAGTCGGCTGGCGTGAGTTTTTCGCGTCTTGAGGCTCTTTGCATAAATTCCGTGAGTTCGGGTGAGCTGTGCCATGTGAATGATGGGTCAAGTCCCCAGTTGAAGCGATATTTTGGCAGTGCATAGTATAGTCTTGGGAAGTCAGGCCATACGAAATTGGCTATGACGGTGCCTTCTGGTATTTTCTGATCTTCAACCCATTGTGCCACCCCCAGTGCTGGCAGTTCTCCCATTCCCTGCGAGGAAAGATGGGATGCGTACCAGAACATCGCCCCCAGGCAAATGAGCGTGTATGCCAGCAGCACCATTAAAAGCACGTTTTTCTTGTCTGTTCTGGTTCCAGTAACCTTGTCTTCTTGTTCCTGCTGTGCGTTTTCCTCTGGTGTAACGGGTGTTGTCTTTGCCTCTGGTGTAACGGGTGTAATCTTTGCCTCT
>JAFZZD010000140.1 GCA_017615955.1 Victivallales bacterium | reverse complement strand
GCTGAGATTTTTAACGCAGAGGCGCAGAGGAGCAGAGACGCAGAGTTTTTTAACGCTGAGGCTCAGAGGCGCAGAGGCGCTTAGATTTTTATTTTATTTGCTATCTGGTATTGCATAACTGTAAATTCATGGACAAAATTACAGTCAATAATTCTCAGCAGCAAAACAATAAAAACTCTGCGCCTCTGCGTCTCTGCGTTAAAATACTCTGCGCCTCTGCGCCTCTGCGTTAAAATACTCTGCGTCTCTGCGTCTCTGCGTCTCTGCGTTAAAAAGGCGTCTCTGCGTTATGTTTTTGCGTCTTGCCAAATTGTTTTTTCCAATTTTCGCGATACATTACCATTGCTGCTGCCATAGTGCCAAAACTGTATGATGGCAGCGCATTTTTAATTTCAAATCCGTCCTGGAAGGCGCAGGGCACTGGAGAATAGGAAAAATGACACCATACGAAATCCCCGAACTTTTCCCCCAGCCGAAGTCTATATCGAAGTTGGAGGACATGTCGGAATTGTCGGCAGATGTAAGGCTTATCACCACGAATGTGCTGCCCTTGCAGAGAAAGTCAATTAGGGCGATATTGTCTGAAGCAGGTGTCCGTGTCATAGCGAACAAGAAGACGTATATAATCGAGGCTCGCATCGAGGAAAACGGGGATTTCAACTTTGCGGGCGTGCCTGAAGCATGCCGCAGCGACTACTACGAAATAACCATCCAGGGCAGTGAAATCACAATACGTGCACAGCAGCAGCGCGGCGCCGTCATGGCGGCCTGCACCCTTGCCTCGCTGTACCGTCTCTTCCTGGCAGGGCAGAAGCTGCCCAATCTGTTCATAAGGGACTGGCCGGACCTGCCCGTCAGAGGCCTCATAATCGATACAATCTGGGGCACGGACAGGATGAACCTCAACGACTGGATGAAGGCAATAGACCAGATCACCACGCTGAAATTCAACGCACTTGGCCTTGGCATATACAACTGCCTGCCCAACTCGACTTTCGAGGACCAGAACAACCCTGCGGAATTCTTCGCATTCAACATGAAGGACAGGGAAGAACTCAGAAACGAACATTTCCTCAACTGGTACTCCGCCGAAAAAGATGTATGGAACAGCGAGACCTACGTCTCCTCCACAATTGAAAGGGAAGATCTGCTTTCCGAAGTCATAAACTACGCACGTGAAAAGGATTTGATGGTGTTTCCTGTGTTCTCGCTGTTTGGAAACAACACCTTGTTCCCACGCATGATGCCCGAAGTCTCCGCACTGGACGATAAAGGCGAGCCCACGGAAAAAGGAGTCTGCACATATTCCAGGGACAACAGGGTGTTCGTCACTGAAATGCTGGCCGCATTCCTGGAAAAATACTACCCCGATGGCGCGCCTTTTGTGCATGTGCGGCTGGACGATGTGCACGACCTCTGCGCCTGCCCGAAATGCCGCGTCGCAGGCCATGATGAGATTGCGTCGGACTATTTGCTGTGGCTTACCAAGACCCTAGTGAACCGCGGCGTGGGCAAGGTCATATTCTGGCAGGACGCGCTGGTGCGCAACTCCAGGGCATTGGAAAGCACCTTCGCCAGAAAATTGTTCGCGGCGGGACTGCGTGACAAGGCGGTAATCCATTGGCGTGAAGAAAGCGGCAATGGCTTCAGCAAGAAAAACCGCCCTGCCCAGGCCAAGAAGGCAGGCTTTGCGTCATGGGTATGCCCCGTGATAAGCAATTCATACAGCGCACTTTACAGGCCTTCCTACAACAATTTGAAGAACGTGCTTGAGGCCGGCATAGAAGACAAGGTATCGGGCGCGGTTGCATACGACATTTACGACACGGCACATTACGACCAACTGGCGCTTTTGTCCAAATATTCCTGGAATGTAAAGCCTCTGGTTTCCATCGAGGAAGGTTTGAAGCACTGGGCACTGGCCCAATTCGGCGAAAATGGCGGGCAGTACGAGGAAATAATAAAGCGTCTGTCAGCGCTGGCCTCGTCGCCTGAACTGGCGTTGTGCGCATACGATACCTACGCAGTGACAAATGGCGGCCCATATCCGCAGGCCGCATTGGAAAAACTGGAGACCATGGACAATGCACAGGTCAGGCTGGAGGACAACCTGGCCGAGGCGCAGAACCTGATCGAGATGATAAACCAGCTGGCCTCGCTGGAAAACATAAACGACCTCTCCGCAAATTGCCTGAAGAGCCTTCTTGCAGAGCTTGCGAAAATCTGCGCACTGGCGGAGACATTCGCGTGGATGCTGTCCCTCCGCAAGGAATTGGAAGGCGGCATGGTGATGAAGCGCATGAACACATCGGCGCTCAAAGCCAGGGATGCATTGGCGGCCCGCATGAAGATGGTGGAGCACAACAAGCCAAACTACATGACACCTGCGGTAATGCACCCACTCAGCAAACTGCTGGCCTTCATAGAGCAGCTGACAGAGGACTTAAAGGCACGCGCCGCCCGCAAACAGGCAAAACTGCTTTGCTGGTACCTGAAATAGCCAACAAAGCGCCCACATAAACTAATTCTCCTGGCGTGTTTCCGCCAAGGCAAGCTGAATGGACTCCGTCTCGGCGCCCACACAAACTAATTCTCTTGGCGTGTTCCCGCCAAGGCAAGCTGAATGGGCGCAGCACGGCGCCCACATACAAAACAAACATGCAACTTGCAGGATTCATATTGGCGGCTGGCGAAGGCCGTCGCCTGAGACCAGCGACGCTGGTGCGCCCAAAGGCACTGGTGCCATTCTGCGGCATACCGCTGCTGGAGCTTGTGGCATCCTATCTGCACAATGCAGGCATAGAGGACTGCATTGTCAATGCCTGCTATCAAGGAGAGCGCGTCTATGAGAACTGCGGGCGCCTGAACGAGGCATACGGCTGGAAGCTAAAGGTCTCCTGCGAGGACAAGCTGCTGAATTCCGGCGGCGGGCTCAGGCGCGGCATGTCACTGCTTACCCAGGCCACGGATTTCCTTGTGCACAATGTGGACATTGTCATCGACTTCGACCTGAAGGCGCTCATTGCAAAGCACCAGGCAGAGCATAATCTGGTCACAGTCCTGCTCATTCCCGGCAAGGGGCCAAGAACGGTCTCCCTGGACGAAAACGGCAATATCCTGCAATTCCGTGACAAGGAAAACGGCAGATTCACATTTTCAGGCGTATACATTTTAAGGCGCAGGGCACTGGACTATCTTCCAGACGACGAGGAGGCCCCCGATATAATCAAGGCATTCCAGACAGCGCTGGACAATGGTGAAAAGGTGGCTGGCCTGGTGGCAAATGAGGACACATTCTGGTCCGACATCGGCACGCCACATGACTACATACGCGCACACAGCGATGCGCTGGACTGCCCTTTCAGCTGGCATCCACTCCTGCGAGCCGCCCAGACCGAGCAGGCGCAACGCCGCTTCGAACTGGAATTGCAGGGCGTGGTATGCACTGGCGCCTTGGGATTGGGCAAGTACTTGAACGTGCCTTCTGGCGCACATCTGCATAATGTGGTGCTCTGGGACTACACACATCTGCCAAGCCAATTACTGTATGCGGACGGCATCTACACTGGCTACGATGTGCAAATGCCGCCTCCTGTGGACGAGGCACGCAAGCCAGACAAGCGCATATACGACATTCTTGGCATAGACGAGGCCTCCTCCACACTGGAGCCATTGGCAAAGCAGGGCAGCGGGCGCAAATACTGCCGCATCAGCTGCGGCGGCAAGAGCTGGGTATGGTCCGCATACAACCCGAAGCGCATAGAAAACTCCAGTTTCGCCGCAATATCGGATTTCCTGACGCGGCTGGGCATAAATGTGCCAAAGGTATATATACACCTGGCAGACAAATGCGAACTGGTCTCCCAGGACCTGGGGCAGAACGACCTGCACCTGATGCCAGAGAACATACAAGAGGACTATCTGAAGCTGACAGTGGAGCAGGTGGCAAGACTGCACGTGCTGGGCGCCCGCCAAATGCAGCTGGAGGAGCTGCCCTTGCAGCGTGGCTTCACAAAGGGGCTCTACAATTGGGAAAGGGACTATTTCCGCACCCATATTCTGGAGGGCCTCTTCAATGCGCCAGAACTATGGGGACCTGTGGCGAAGGAGTACAACGAACTGCGCTCACGCCTGCTTTGCGAGCCATTGGTGCCATTGCACAGGGATCTTCAAAGCGCAAATATAAAGGAACTGGATGGCAAGGTATATCTGATAGACTTCCAGGGCATGAGACTTGGCGCAGCCGGATACGACCTGGGCGCACTCCTTTTCGACCCGTACCAGAAAATGCCCCACGATTTGAGGCAGAGCATCTGGAACGAATATTGCAGGCAGGTGAAACTGCTGGGTGCAATTCCGCCGGCGGACGAAATGCTGCCAATCGCCGCCTGCCAGCGACTGCTGCAATGCCTGGGCGCGTATGGCAAGCTGTGGAAGAAGGACGGGCTGGAATGGTACCGCCAATTCATCAAGCCTGGCCTGGAAATGCTGGTGCAGGCCTCCACGGAGGCAGGCATCTTCCCAAATCTCACAGCCATGGCGGAAAACCTGCTGGAGAGAGTTGCCCCTGTGAGCGCCGAAGCGG
>JAFZZD010000015.1 GCA_017615955.1 Victivallales bacterium | reverse complement strand
TCAATGGCCGCTCCGAGGTGGGCAACTTCCCGGTGGAAAGAAAGCCCATCAGGCAGTGGGTGCTTCGCATAACAAAGTACGCCGAGCAGCTGCTGGCCGGCATCGACGGCCTGGACTGGCCAGAAGGCACCAAGGAAATGCAGCGCAACTGGATCGGAAAATCCACTGGCGCGGAAGTGGACTTCCAGGTGGTGGGGCACGATGACAAGATCAGAGTATATACCACCAGGCCCGATACCCTGTTCGGCGCCACCTACATGGTGCTGGCTCCTGAGCATCCGCTGGTGGAAAAACTCACCACGCCAGAGCAAAAGGCCGCCGTGGATGAATACGTGGCAGTCACCCGCACCAAATCCGACATGGACAGAACCGAGGGCACAAAGGACAAGACCGGCGTGTTCACGGGCGCATACGCGATTGGCCCCGTCAACGGCGCAAAGATCCCAATCTGGATTTCGGACTATGTGCTGATCAGCTACGGCACAGGCGCGATCATGGCAGTTCCCGCCCACGATGACAGAGACTTCGACTTCGCCACAAAGTTCAACATACCAATCATCTGCATCCTGAAGCCAACAAAGGAAGAGGCGGAGGCAAAAGGCCTGAAGCTGGAGGACATCCTGGAAGGCAGGGTTTGCTGGACTGGGAACGGCGTCCTTTTCCACTCCTCCAACCAGGAAGTATCGCTGGACGGTCTTTCCGTGGCGGATGCGAAGAAGACCATCATCGAATGGCTGCACAACAAGGGCATCGGCACCCCAACCGTGAACTTCAAGCTGAGAGACTGGTTGTTCTCCCGCCAGCGCTACTGGGGCGAGCCTTTCCCGCTGGTCCACTATGAGGACGGCAGCATAAAACTGGTTCCTGAAAGCGAACTGCCCGTGGTGCTTCCTGAAATGGAAGACTACAAGCCCACTGCCACAGGCGAGCCGCCTTTGGCACGCGCCACAAAATGGCTCGAATACACGGACAAGAAAACTGGCATGAAGGGCAAGCGGGAAACCAACACCATGCCGCAATGGGCAGGTTCATGCTGGTACTATCTGCGCTACATCGACCCACACAATGACAAGCAAGGCTGGGATCCCGAAAAGGAAAAATACTGGATGCCAGTGGACTTGTACATCGGCGGCGCCGAGCACGCCGTCCTGCATCTGCTGTATTCCCGCTTCTGGCACAAGGTGCTCTATGACCTGGGCCTTGTCTCAACTCCCGAGCCATGGAAGCGCCTTATCCACCAGGGAATGATCCTGGGCATATCCTACAAGGACACACGGGGCGTCCTCGTGCCAAACGACCTTGTTGAAAAACGCGATGACGACTGCTTCTACCACAAGGAAACAGGTGAAAAGCTCACAATGCTGCCCGCAAAGATGTCAAAGTCACTGAAGAATGTGGTGAATCCAGACGACATCATAAAGAAATACGGGGCAGACAGCTTCCGCCTCTACGAGATGTTCATGGGTCCCTTGCAGGAAGTCAAGCCATGGAACACGGAAGGCGTCGAAGGCGTGAACCGCTTCCTCAACAAACTGTGGCGCTCAATCGTGGACATCAACACAGGAAGCCTGGCACCTGAACTCTGCGATGAACCACTGCCGAAGGATGTGGAACGCATCATGCACCAGACAATCAAGAAGGTCACGGAAGACCTGGAGGCAATCAGCTACAACACGGCAATTAGCCAGATGATGATTGCACTCAACGAGCTTTCCCGCCTGAAGAAGCGCAACAAAGCCGCCATGGAGACAATGGTGCTCCTCATCAGCCCAATGGCGCCACACATAGCCGAGGAACTCTGGCAGCGCCTGGGGCATGCAGATACACTGGCATACGAGAAGTGGCCCACATACGACGAGGCGAAAACCAAGCTGGACGAAGCGGAAATCCTGGTGCAGGTAAACGGCAAGCCAAAGGCACGCATAATGATGCCCGCGCAGGCCGACAAGGACGCAATGGTCGAGTTGGCCAAACAAAACCAGGCCGTGGCGGATGCGCTGGAGGGCAAGACACTGGTGAAACTCATCGCAGTGCCTGGCCGCCTTATGAACTTCGTTGTCAAATAAATCCCTGCTTCAAAGCACCTTCACACCTTGGCAACTTGAATGGGGGTGTTGCAAAACCTAATATGTGAGCGCCGAGGCGGCGCTCACTCAAGTTGGCCAACTTGTTCGTTTTCATCTGTTGGAGCACTGTACAGGTTGGGCAACCCGCGTGGGGCGTCTGGAGCTTTGCCCTGTCGCTTGTTCAACCTGAGTGAGCGCCGCTTCGGCGCT
>JAFZZD010000139.1 GCA_017615955.1 Victivallales bacterium | reverse complement strand
TGAAATCTTTATATTACTCTTTTTTACTAGCGTTTTGTTTCATTTTGCCAGCCATGGCAGATGTGCCGGAAGTGCCATTGACCTTCACGGAGGAAGCAATGGTCCTGGATGGAGAGGCAAGCGATGCCGCCTGGCAGAAAGCCGCCTGGAACGAAGGCTTCACACAACTCGGCAACAAAAACACGCCACCCAAGGAGCAGACACGTTTCAAGTTGCTCAATGACGGCAATGGTCTCTGGATGTACTTCGAATGCACTGACGCGGAAATAAAGACTGTTCCCCGTCCCCTGGACGATTCGGTCTGGCATGACGACTGCGTGGAGATATTCTTCTCCACCTCGCCAGATATAAGCCCTGACCGCAACATACGTGAATTCTACCAAATCATTGTGAATCCATCTGGTGCTGTGTGCGATTTGTTCACCAGGGGCGGAGCTGGCAGCAATGCGTGGAACAGCATGGCAAAGACAGCCGGCAAGGTAAAGGAAGGCAGCTGGCAGGTTGAGATGTACATTCCATTCGCGGCATTCCCCAACTGCAAGGGCGGCACCTGGCGTTTCCTTTGCGGACGCGAAAACTGGGGCAAGGAATACGAGCTGTCCTCATTCCCGAAGGCATTGAAGTTCCAGGAAATGGACAACTATGCGAAGCTGACAGGCGTCACCCTGGATGCAAAGCGCTTCGGCAACGAGCTGGCTTCTTTCGATGTGGCAACCGAACTGGGCAACGATGCCATGAATTGCTATGTGAACGGTAGCATCAAGACCAGTCTGGAAGGCAAAATTGACCTGAAATGCCGCGTAATTGACGCAAGCAAGAAGCAGGTGGACTTCGTTGGCGATGTATTCATCCCCAAGAACGGCAAGCTTAATTTCAAGCTGCCCGTGAACATCAAGTCCAGCGGCAAATACATCTGCAATTTCTATCTCTCGGATGAGAAGGGGCTGGTCTTCACTGGCAACGCAAAGAAGGACATCGAAATCGCGCCTTGCGCAGTGGAAACATTGTGGCCCTTCTACCGGGACAACATCTACTCCACTATGAAGGACAAGACCGCCCGCTTCAAAATCACGCCAATGGTGAGCCAGGCCATCCTGAAGGAATGCCGCATTGACGCAGAGGTCAGGCATTCAAGTGGCAAGCAGCTTCTCTCCAAAAAGCAACTTTCCGCCAAGGAGATGGACTGCCTTGCTGTGCCGCTGGCTGGTCTTGCGCCAGGAAAGGTCACCGCCACATTCACCATGTTCAGGGGCGATAAGCAACTGGGCAAGCTGGAGAAGAACATCAACATCCTGCCCCCGCTGCAAGGCGGCAACGAAATATGGCTTGACGAGGAGAGGCGCATCGTCATCAATGGCGAAAAGTTCTACCCGCGTGGCTTCTACGGCGTGGCGGACAATGCCTTCCCACTCATCGCGCAGGCTGGCGGCAACATCGTCCATTCCTACGTGGTCAATGCCTTCCAGTTGCCGCGCATCATGGAGTATCTGGACAAGGCGCAGGCGAACAACCTGAAGGTGGTGTTCAAGCCGTATTACCGCTACAGCATAGATTTCTGGGGCTTCGTGGTCAAGGGCAAGAAGACAACCAACTTCGATGACAGCCTGAAGGAACTTACCAGGACATTGTCGGAAGCCATTGCAAAGCACCCCGCATTCCTGGGATGGTATCTCTACGACGAGCCACGCGGCGCCGAATACACCAAGAACCTCAAGCTGGTATATGACTACCTGCGGGAAATCGACCCATATCACATAGTGGTAGGATGCGACAATTCATCAGAAGGCTGCATCAACAAGGCGGGACACTGCGACGTGCATTGGCCTGACATCTATCCAAGCCCCCTGGTGGAACCCAAGGACTACCTCAGCATTCCGATCACATCCCTCTACAACCAGCTCAGTTCAATAGTCAACAGCGTGGGACGCGAAGGCGTATGCTATGTGCCACAGGCCTTCGAACGCAACAGCTTTGCCAAGAAGCGCACCAACTACCGTTCCATGACCTACCGCGAACTGCGGGCCGCCATGTTCGCCGGCATTACCGCCGGCGTGCGTGGCATGGTTCCATACAAGATAGGCGACATCAACACCAAATACAACGAATACGTGCCAAACGCGGGCATTTTCAGCAGCCCCCAGATGAAACTGGGATACCTGAATGGGCTCATTCCCGAACTCAAGGCACTGGAAAAGCCATTGCTCGCGCCCGTCGCCAAAAAGCAGGCAAGTGTGGATAACGATGACATCAAGCAGATCACATACGACTGCAATGGCTCATGCTACGTGTTTGTGCTGAACCTGAAGCCAGAGGCAAAGGACAACGTGAACATCACCTGGCCTGGCAAAGACGCCTCCAAGGTGCGCCTCCTTGGCAACAACGGCAAACTCACCGCAAAAGGCGGCAAGCTGACAATCAACTTCGACAAGTACGACGCCTTCGTGCTGACCGACGACGCCAAGGCCGCCCCCACAATCGATATCCTCAAACTGGAAGCTGAAATCAACGCAGAGGAAGCCAAACTCCAGTAAAACTCAACGCAGAGGCGCCTCGTTTTAACGCAGAGGCGCAAAGACGCAGAGACGCAGAGATTTTTTAACGCAGAGACGCAGAGACGCAGAGGTTTTTATTGTTGTTCAGTTGTCAAATCTGTCAAAAACAATAAAAAACTCTGCGTCTCTGCGTCTTTGCGCCTCTGCGTTAAAATGGCTCTGCGTTAGAATGACTGTGTGGAGAAGAAGGACAGGACTTGCGTAAGGACATTTTTAGGCTTGCGCAGGCCTGGGTGCGTGCAATTGACAATGGTGTGCTTGTACGGAAGCGGCTCTGGCAGCCTGGTGTTTTCCAGGGCCACCTTGCCGTCATGAAGTCCGGCAATAATGCCCACTGGCGGCAACCATGGCGGCGCTGCTATGTTTGAAACGAAAGAATGCGCGTCAGGAGCCATGTCCCTCAATGACTTGTTTACAGCACTGACACCTGGCACTTTTCCAAAATACGCCAGCACTGAGCCACGGTTGGGCGGTCCCAGCATGACGATTGCGCTGATGCGACGGCATTCCGCTTCAGTCATATTCGCCATTGCGCCCCGCAGCACAAGCCCGCCCATGCTGTGGGTCAGAAAGTGGATTTTTACATTTGGAGGCAAATCCCTCAACAATTCGCGATACTTTTCAAGAAAGAGACGGCAATGTTCCTCAATGTTGTTTTTCCTGGTGGGATAGTCGTAGTTGTATGCCTCGTAGCCATTTTGCGCAAGTGCGTCCGCCAGTTTCTGCATGGAACTGGCACGTACACCCCATCCATGGACAAGAACAACTATGCGTCCTGACTGCACGATTGCAGGCGTCCTTGAAAAACGATAGCCTTTGTCAAAATAGTTACTAATAATGGATGTAGGACGGTCATTCAAAAGCGCCGCAAGTTGCTCCAGGCTGGTGCCCCTGGCGACACGCACGTCATTTTCATCCAGAATGCGCCACCACCCGCTGATTGCGTTGAACTGCAAGTTCCATCCATTGCAGTGATGGCTCTCCCAAAACACATTACCTCCCATGGTGAGGAAATCTACGTTGAAAGTCGCATTGCTCTTCAGCAAGCCAGGCAATTCACCTTCCTCCGCCACTTCCATAAATAAATCCACCAGTTCCTGCTTGTCAATGCTCTCCTGCTTTGATGGCATGCTCCCTTCCTCCTGGCATAATATGCGGTTTGAAAACAAGATAAGGAATACAAGAAAACAGCCGATGACACGCCGGGATTGGGCTGTTATTATACTTGACCGCACTTTTCGTCTCCTGTCTTGCAATTGCTGAACTAAATCAGCCATAATATACATCCTTTCTTTTCACAGTTCTTGTTTTCCTGAAAATGTCTTTTGCCAGTCTTGCCATTTCTTCTTATATTATGGGAAAATCCTTAACGACACTAACAACAAGTTCCAAAATGAAAAAACCATCTTTTATCGCAATTCTGCTATGCATTGTTTTGGCTGTCGCCGGCTGCTGCAGCCAAGGCAAAACCAAGATTGGAATCGCCTGGCGGGCGGACTCCAACAGCAAGGGCTACATAAGCGTTTGCCGTGCCATAGAGGCGGCAGGCGGCAAACCTGTTTTACTGGACCAGGTTGTCTCAAATGAAGTGCCATACACGGAAGGCAAAGTCAGCCAGGAAGCAGTGGACGAAAATGGCATCCTGCTGCAGAAATACGCCGACAAGATCAAGGCGAAGGGTTTCAGAAAATCCAATGCCGCCAGCGTGGCAAAGGGCATCAAGGCAATTGTCTTCACAGGCGGTGAGGACATAAGTCCCACTCTCTTCGCAAGGCCAGTCCCATGGCACGGCCTTGAGGAGGACAAAAGATACAATGTGACACGTGACATTTCGGACTATCTCCTTATGGCGCATTGCCTAGAGCAGGACATCGCAGTGCTGGGTCTTTGCCGAGGATGCCAGGTGCTGGGCGTCGTGGCGGGAACTGACATGATACAGGACATACCAGCACACTACACAAAACTCAAGAACAAGCCAGACTACACCCACCGCCTAAAGAAAGTGCCCAATGTGAAGCGTGACTACAATCCCCATCCAGTCAAGGTCACCCAGCAAAATTCCCACTTCGCCAAAATCGTGGGAGGCGACATCCTTCCAGGCTGCCCCTCATGGCATCACCAGGCGGTGACCAACCTAAAAGGAACAGGTCTGATTGTCACAGGAACAACCGAGGTCAATGGCATTGAGATCATCGAGGCCTTCGAAAATCCCAAGAAGAGATTCGTGCTTGGCGTCCAGTTCCATCCAGAGATTGCCGTCACCAAAAACCTGGACAACGCGCCAAACAAGGGCGACTACATGAGCTACGAGCAGGCTCTTGCATTCTTCAAAGCAATCGTGGATGCAGCACATTGAACAATCCAATACGCCACTGGCATCAATGTGAGCGCCGAAGCGGCGCTCACTCAGGTTGATCAACTTGTATGTTTTATCCTGCTGGACATCCGCACAGGTTGGCCAGCTTTGCCTTGCAGTTTTTTCAACTTGGGTGAGCGCCACTTCGTCGCTCACATTGATGCCAGTAGCGCAAAG
>JAFZZD010000138.1 GCA_017615955.1 Victivallales bacterium | reverse complement strand
GTTGTTAGGCGCGGCTGTCCGCGCGGCCAGGACGCGTGACCGCCAAACGGCTGTTGTCCGGCGTGGCGCTTACATTAGCGCGGCTGGGTTCAGGGCGTTTGCTTTCTTCAGCAGCTCGTATGCGGCATGGCAATCCAGCAGGTAGGACAGCGCCTTGCCGAAGTTGACTATTTTCAGTACGCCGTTTTGCGTGAAGAGCGTCTCCATTGTGCCGTAGAGCGAGTTTCGTCCTTTGCAGTGCCTGTGCAGGCTATATGGAATGACCTTGCCGTTGTAGTCCTGTATTTCCAGTTGTTGTGGTATTTCACTGCGCAGACCTGGCAACTCCAGCCATTCATCCACGGCATGGCAGAATGTATCGTGCTCAATGCCATTGCCTATGAAAAGGATTTTCGCATTGCGCTCCTGCAGTTTCCACCAAGGCGAGCCAATTCCACCTGGTGTTGTGCTGTTTTCATGCCCTGACGTGAATGAGGCTGCGTCCTTGCCGTATGCCGCAACTGAATGTGTTGGATGCAGGCTGCGTATCACGCCTGGCCTCTTGCGGAATGTGTCTGACAGAATGCCCAGCACGGAGCGTGTCTCATTGACATAAAAGCGTGGATGCTCATCATTGACCTCGCTGTAGGACAAGGTCGGGAATACCAGAAGCCCATTCTCCTTGAAATAGTCCATCAGCATATCCAGCACTGCGTCTGGACCACCTTCCACATTGCCGATGCTCTTGAAGGATGAATGAATGAGCAGTGTGTCCTCTTGTGTCACGCCCATTTGGCGCAGATCTTCCTTCAGCATGTCCTTGGTGATTATGGAGGGCATGGTGGCTACCCGCTCGTTTTCCTTGACCAGCTGAATTGCCGCTTGGCGCAGGAGATTTTCAGCGGCTGGCGAGGTAACAGCGCACTGCGGTTCATAGCCGCCCTTGTTATATTCATCTTCAGGCGGCATGTACATGAGCGTCCTGCCATGCTCCGTGACGCTGACCATATTCTTGCCTGGAAAATACGCCGCGACTTGCTTTGCGGTGGTGCTGAATGTCTCGCCTGGGTAGCAGAGAAGCGTCCAGCGTCCCAGTTGCAGCAGGCCCAGTTCAACCACGCTGCTTTCTCCAGGGAGGATTTCCCCGTTTCTGTACTTTTCCTGCAGGAAGGGCAGCGTGTCTGCCAGCATCTTCCTCTCAAGATGGCGTTTGCGCTGGGGAAGCTGCTCTGCTGGCGGCATTTCGCCTAGGTCAGGAACCTTGTTCTCCAGCACTTCCGTGCGCACTGGCAATGGCACCAGCCTACGCCAGTGGCGGACTTGCAGTGGCTCAAAGGGCAGGGCGTCAATCTTCTGCATGGCGGCGTTCAGCATTGCCTCCGCATATTGCCGTGCCAGGCCGTTTTCCTTGTCGGGCCAGGGGAAGCACGGAGCGATGTCGCCGCAGGGGCCGTTCATGAATATGGCAGTTCCGCCGAAGCGGGACTTTGCCTCGTTCCTCACATGCCAGGGATAGTCGCTGCTGTAGTACTTGCTTGAATTGGAGCGCATGATGGCGTGCATCGCAAAGCGTGACAGAGAACCCAGCGCCTCCTTTGTCTCCGCGTCGCGGAATTCCATGAAGAAGAAGTCAGAGTCGCCTGGCGCGTACAGGGGGGCAGGACGCTGGGACTGGCAGTAGCCAAAGTAACTGAGCTTGCCGTCATTGATATTGCGTATTGCCTGTTCGATGAAGCCGGAGGCGGAACGGCGCTCCTTCATGTCGGGACCCGCGAAGGTGGTCCATATTCCATTGAATTCAGGCACTTCTATTCTGCGGCGGTAGTTCATGCCCTCTGGCATTGCGAATTGAATGCCGCGTATTTCGGCTGGACGGGCCTTGTACATGGCGTTTTTTGCGGCCTGCGCAGCCAAGTCGGCGATGGCGTTAACCTTTGCGGGCTGGCCAGCGCCGTGGTTGTGTGTGCTGAGCACGTGCACTCTGTCCATGTTCAGGCCAGTGTCCCTGTCCACCGCCATTTTTATGGCATTGACGACGGCCAGGTCAAGGTCCATGAAGTCCAGCACAATCCAGGCGGTGCCTTGCTTGGGGGCGTTGGCGGAGGCCAGAAACAGGGCCAGTGCCTCTATTCTTTCCTGTGCGATTGGCAGATTGGCTGCCAGTGCGCTTTGCAAATCAATGGCCGCAAAGCCAGCTATGTCGTTGTTGTTCATGGTTATTTACGGGGGACGGGTTACGGGTTACGGGTTACGGGTTACGGGTTACGGGTTACGGGTTACGGGTTACGGGTTACGGGTTACGGGTTACGGGTTACGGG
>JAFZZD010000137.1 GCA_017615955.1 Victivallales bacterium | reverse complement strand
CTGGAAGAGAAGGTCAGATTCTACAATCTCGCCTGTGGCGGAGACCATTGCTCAAAGCTGGCGCAACGCCTAACCACCAAGAAAGCATACTACAGGGACGAGATGTATGAGGACATCTGGAGCAGAAAATACGATAATGTCATCATTTTCGTGGGCCAAAATGACACCGTCTCCTTCGAGAAGGACAAATACGCAAAGCCTCAGGTCGCCATCGGGAATGTAAAAGCCAGCTTCAAAACAGTCATTGACGAAATATCCAGGCACACAAATGCGCCTATCACCATATTCTCTGGGATATCCACACCACAGGAAGTCAATGACAAAAACAAGGCGACATTCCACTACCGCTTTGGAATACCAGCCTTTGTGGAAGATTACAATCGGACTGTAAAGCAAATATGCGCCGAACGTGGTTTGTCATATCTTGACATATACACGCCATTCTCGGGTGTGGAAAACAAGGCGTCCTATTTCCGTCCAGATGGCGTGCATTTATCAATAGCGGGGCATCTGCATTTGTCAAAGATTGTGCTGGAGCAGATGAAATAGCGGTCATCAATCGTGACCTCAATAGCCATGCTGCCTTAGGTATTCGTCCATGGCAGGCCTGCATTCAGGCCAGACTGTGTCCTTCGGGCAGCGGCCAATCTCATATTCAAGACCTTTGTACAGCGACATAAGCTCATCTTGCCTCATTCCCGTCGTCTCAAGGATCTTTGAGTTGTCTATTATGCGATTGAACAATCGGTCGTATTCAAGTTGCCAGCGTGCGCCAGTGCCAAATGGTTCCGGGTCAAGAATGCGTATGAAGTCCTCCTTGTCCACCCATACTGCCTCAAGATTGCAGATGTCCTTGTAGTAATCTGCGATTTCTCCCCAGGTATGGTGCTCTGAGGTTGCCACGGTGAATGTCTCCCCGAAAGCCCGGTCATTAAAGAGCAGTCCTGCAATCATTCTCGCCACATCGCCTGCCCAGGACATTGTGCCCTGGATTTCCCTTGCCTGTATCGGCAGCACCACCTTCTTGCCAGCACGGGTCCTGCCTACGGTGTAGTGCGCCTCCAGCGTCACCAGCTGATAGCGCTTCAGTGAATATGTTATCGCAGGGCGTATGATGGTCCAGTTTTTGCGGTCGAAAGAACGCAGAATGTTTTCGCCACGGGCCTTGAATATGCAATAATCGTCGGAATTCTTCAAGAGGACATTTTTAGTTGCATCAATGAGGCGTGGTGATGTCTCCTTAATCGGGTGCTCCTCGTCAGCATAAATGCGGTATGTCGAAAGATAAATGTAGTGTCCAGTCGTCTGCAGCATTTCAGGAAGCGTCCTAGGTAGAAGCCTTGTAGGATAGATCATGAAATCCACAACCGCGTCATAGTTCTCCGAGAGAACTTGTTTGCGCAAACTCATATCTTGGAGGACATTTCCCGTTATAAAACGAACATTCGGGTATGGCATTTCAATGGCATCCAATGCCACTGCGGTAATCTGGTGTCCTGTCTCCGCCAGCAGCGGAACAAGGTACTTGCCCATCGCGCCTGTCGCACCAAGAATGAGAATCTTCATCGTCGTGTCTCCTGTTCTTTCAAGTTCCGCAAAATGATTTTCCTGGCAAGTTGCCTGGAAATGACCAGATAGTTCCTTTCGCTATACACCATCGGGTATGGGCCATTTGGAAAATACATCAGCATGCGCACGGCATACAGCAGCAAAAATGCCAACAACAGCGAAATAAGCCACATTTTGCTGCTGGCAAAAAATCGCACTACGGCTTTCACGCGGGACGAAAGTCTGGATTGCCAGGCATTAAGCACAAGCATGGCAGCCAGTGTAAGCAATACAAATATGGTCAGCGGGCAATATGCCAGGCTGTCCATAATTCGTCCTTGCAGCAGGCATAGCGTTGAATGCCCCAGCCCGCAACCAGGACAGGGAATGCCAAACAACATCCTGCATGGACATAGTTCAGCCCTGCCCAAAAACAGAAGATTGACACCTGCCATAACACCCCAAATCAATGCAAGCCATACGAAAGACAGCCAGAGTGACGGCAGTTTCCTCAATCTAACTGAATGTGAGCAGGAATTAGTCAATGGTTATGGTTACATATTGTCCAAGAGATATTCCAAATCTGCGGCTGCCTCACGCAGGGTGTCAGGATACTTTGCGCCGCCGCCCAGGCTTATGACGCACTGTCCCTTGACTGCGGGGAAGCCATTGCAGCGCATTATGGAGAGCATTTCCTTGACC
Organism: Victivallales bacterium; assembly: GCA_017615955.1. The sequence continues at coordinate 1,356 of JAFZZD010000137.1, read as the reverse complement.
TCCGCATTGCCACGCGCGAATTCTGTTTCCTCGCCATTGTACTTTGCATCCACGATGTCCAGCTGCACCATTGTCTTGATGAAACGCCCTGCCTTGTACGACTTTGAGAACGGCGCCTCGCCAGCGGCGGCGAAGTTGGCGGGATTGAATGCAAAGCCAAACGCCTTCTTGTAAGCGGCAAAGGCATTCGCTGCGGAGACCGCAGTCTGCACTCCATTGGCAAACAAGAGTTTCATTCCCTTGGGCATCTTGATGGCATCGTATGGATATGCCGGCAATATGACCATGCCAATCTTGGCTTCCTTTGCCTTGTCAACAATCGCCTGTGGCTCATCGCTTATGAACGGCACACGCAATGCGCTGACCGCAATGCCGCCCTTGGACAGTTCGGCCACAACACCAGACAATTCCTCTGCCTTCATATTGGCTGCCGCCCTGCCCTGGACATAGTCCAGCTCCACATACTTTATGCCAGATGCCTTCAGGTTCTCGATCATTTCCGGCACATAGCGCCCCGCCAGGCGCGACGAGGCGGTCAATATGCCAGGAAGCATGCGGCTTGCCTTGTCCTCAAACAACTTTGCCCTCTGCCTGACGCAGTCCGCGCACTCTGGGTTGTCGCAAAGCGCAGCGGCCGGGTCGGCCTCGAATTCCTCCTGGAGTACCTCGTATATGCGGTCAGCCCGCATAAGCCTGACCTGCGCATTGCCCAGCTGGAATTGCGTGATGGCGTTGGCGTCGCGCAGAATGCACTCCAGGCCGATGAAATCCCTGTGGGGTCCTGGATAGTATTTCCAGGTCTTCTTGATTTTCTTGCCACCAACCTCGAATTCGGCGGTCGCATCCCTCATGTATGCCAGCTTGTTGACTGCCTCGATGAAATGCAGGAATGTGTTGCGGTCCTCATCGCAGCCCAGAAGACAGATGTATGCGCCGTTCTTGGCCATCCAGCCGAATGGCGTGTTCCAGCCGTGCACAGTGTCCGCCTTCCAGTGGTCCTTGACAATTTCCTTTGCCTTTGGGCCAACTGCGCAGACTGTGCCCAGCGGGCAAGGACTAATGACCGCGCCTGGACGCTGCTTGATCAGCTCCGTCAAAATGCCCAGTTTTGCAAAGACGGGCAGAACTAGGGTCCCCTTTGGCCCCAACGCCTCCTGCAATGCATCCAGCACAGCCTCTGGGCCGCCTTCCACCTCGCCCAGGCTGATATAGGAACTATGAAGCATCATAACCGCGCCTTTCGGCAACCCTGCGTCCTTGAACGCCTTCACAATGTCTTTCTTTGTAAGCATCTTCACATTCTCCATCAAAATTAAAATACAACGCAGAGTTTTTATTTAACGCAGAGGCGCAGAG
>JAFZZD010000136.1 GCA_017615955.1 Victivallales bacterium | reverse complement strand
TAATCACTAATCACTAATCAAATGCAACGCCTTTACCGTTATTATCTTTGCTTGTTAGTGGTATTGATGCCGCTGAAGTTTTGTACGGTAATGGGTGATGCTGAGATGCCAAATTTCCCGCTGGATATTTGGCAGTGGCTGCTTTTTACCTGTCTGCCAAACTACTTATTGGTTGCATTGTGCGGGGCGGCGCTTCTGTTTGCTTGTCTGCTTTATAAAATGCCACGCCGCTGGCTGCCTGTTCTGCCATTTCTTTTGTTCTTGCTGGCTGGCACGTTGAGTTTGTTTAAAAGCACGGAGTTGGATTATGCAATCAACTGGCTGGAGCATATCGCTGGCGCGACTGCATTGTGCGCGGCGATCTGGATTACACACCACAATGATGACAAACTGGTACCTGCGTTGGTCAATGTAATCGGCGCAATGGGGCTTCTGTGTGTATTGCATGGCTGGTATCAGCACTTTATTGGATTGGAGGAGAACCGGAAGGCCACCATGGAACTTGCCGCAAAGGGAGTGATGAAGGTGTCTGGCACAATGGCGGCAAAGTTGGAGCAGACACGCATTTACGGCACATTCGCCGATCCAAATGTATATGCTGCAAACCTTTTGTTCTGCCTGCCATTCAGCCTAATGCTGTGCAATGTTGTAGGCAGTCGTTTTGAAAGACCCCGTCTGGGCTCGGCAGTCGCCATGTCGCTGGCTGCTGTTTTGTTTGCCTGCGCCCTGTACTGGTCAGGTAGCAGAGGGGCGGCGGTTGGCGCAGCGGCTGGCATTGGCATTGCGCTTTGCTGTCTTCCGAAGGTGCGCAATTCCAAATTTCGCCTGGCTATGCCTCTCGCCGCTCTTTGCCTGGCAGTGCTGTTGGTTTTGGCCGCTAGCCTAAGCAAGGGCAGGGGAGATTTGAAGACAGCCTCCGCCCGAATGATTTACTACAAGACAGCTGTGCGCATCTTCGCAAAGCAGCCATTGCTGGGCGCGGGGCTTGGTGAGTATTTCCCCTGGTACATGCGCCTAAAGCCAGCGGAGGCGGAAATCACACGCGACCCGCACAATCTGCCGCTGTCTCTGCTGAGCCAGTGCGGCATACTTGGCGGCCTTGCTGCGTTGGCTTTCTATCTGCTGCCCTGGCTTTTCGTGTTCATGCGTGAAGGCAAGTATTCCGCGCAAGGCAAGATTGCCTTGGTCTCCGTAATAAGCGTTGCCGCCTGGTCCGTGCATAGCCTGTTCCAATTCAACGAGTTGATTCCAGGCACATTCTACCTCGTTGTAGCAGGAATGACTTTCATTGTGCCCAAGGGCGACTGCTTCACCAATCGTAAAGCGGGATATGCAGGTGCCGTCCTGGGGGCTCTGCTGATGATGGCATTCCTGCATTCCATTGAAGGCTTCGCATTGCAAAGAGACAGCGAAAAACCAGAGAGGATGTTCGGGCATTTTGCCTCGTCCCGCTTCAATACAACTGCACCACGAATATATTTTGACGGAACATTCTTTACCAGCGAATGGAGCGAGGCAAGCTATGTCAAGAAGTGGCAGCTGTGCTTGCAGGCGGCGGATTTGCTGGTTAAGAGAAGTCCCCACAGAACAGGCTTCCACATACGAAGGGCACAGGCACTCTACGCACTAAAACAAGATGCGGAGGCAAAAAACGCCCTTATGAAGGCAATTGAATGGGCACCAACACAGGCTGATGCGTATGTGTTTCTGGCAGTCATGAATGCCCTGCCTTCAGCGCAATTTTCATCCGAGCAGCTTTCACACCTGCTTTATGCCATAAAGACAGCGGATATACATTACCATATCAACGATAATGGCCCGTACATCGATGTCAGCACTGATAGCCTTCAATTACGGCAGTTTTTGGACAATGTTGGCTTTGTGAAACTAAATGATAGTATAATTTATCTTAAAAAGATAGTAAAATGAGGCTGTTCTCGTTTAAGAAAATTAAACATATACCAAAGCCACTGCTATGGCTGTTTGCCTGGATGTTGCGGATATACGCCAAGACAATACGGCTGCGCTGCGTCAATTCCGAGGCGTACCTTGAAGGGAAGAAAGTGGTCATTTTCGCTGTGTGGCATAACAGGTTTATTTCACTGCCAATACTGTTGCCAAGTAAACTATCCAAGTATGTCACCACGCTGATCAGCAATTCCAGAGATGGCGAGTACATAACTGGGATTGTCAGGGAATTTGGGGTTGAACCTGTGCGTGGCTCATCATCCAAAGGTGCCTTGCACGCCTTGCATGAGTTGTCGGATGCCATTGGGCGCGGGTTGTCGCCTATAATCACTTTGGACGGGCCAAGAGGTCCCCGGTATGAACCTCATTCAGGCGCAAGCGTGCTTGCAATGAAACATGGCGTTCCGATTGTGCCATTGTCGGTGAATTGTGCCTCCTACTGGCAGTTGAAGAGCTGGGACCGCTTGCAGATTCCGCGCCCCTTCTCCAAAGTGGAGATTCTGTTCGGCGAGCCGTTTTTCATACCCCAGGACACGCCTCGTGAGAAGGCGCTTGAGATGCTAGCCGATGCAATGAAGACTGTGACCAAGGACAAATGAGCTTCAAACTTAATCCACAGCAGCAGGAGGCCGTCGATACAATTGATGGTGCGCTTCTGATCCTAGCGGGCGCGGGCACTGGAAAAACACGCGTGATTGTTCAACGTACGGGAAACATGCTGGAGCATGGCATTCCTGCGTCATCCATCTTGGCAGTCACATTCACCAACAAGGCGGCGAAGGAAATGCAGGAGCGCATTGCGGCATTGCCCAATGTGAATCCCGAAGAACTGCCCACAGTATGCACATTCCACTCCATCTGCTCCTCAATACTCAGGCGCCATGCGGATAAAATTGGCTTCACGAAGAATTTCACCTTGGCCACGGACGGGTACCGGCACGGTCTTCTGCGGGAAATTGCTAATGAATTGAATCTCGCCAACAGCGGCATTGACCCCACAGCATGGCTTGCGGACATTGGCATGGCAAAGGCCAATATGCTCAGCCCACAGCAGGTCTATGATTCAAACATGCCAAACGCCACTGTCATCGGCTCCGTTTATGCACGCTACCAGGAACGCCTGAAGTATATGAACATGATGGATTTTGATGACCTGCTGTGCCGCACCGTGGAACTTTGGGAGACCCGCCCCGATCTGCTTGCCTCATACCAGGACTTGTACCGTTTCCTCATGATTGACGAGTACCAGGACACCAACCCTGTGCAGCTGGAGCTGGTGGTGAAGCTGGCGGGAGAGAGGCGCAATGTCTGCGCGGTGGGTGACGATGACCAGTCCAT
>JAFZZD010000135.1 GCA_017615955.1 Victivallales bacterium | reverse complement strand
GTCACCCCAGGTGATGGCCTTCGAGTTTGGGGTGATGGTCCACTCCAAATTCTGCAGGGGGATTGGCTTCAGTGGGATTGGATAGGAGAAGGTCTCTCCCTCCTGGTCCTTGAACCTTATGGAAATCGTGTCTATTCGGCTTCCAGTCGGCAGTTCCACGGTCAGGGCTGCTTGCAGTTCCAGAAACGCGGAGAACGTCAGCCCTGGTTGAATTCCGAACTCCATTCTGTTGAATTTGCTAGCTTCCCAGACGCATCTCACGCTCTTGTCGGCCTGCACCTCAATATGCTGATGTTTGGCGAAATGTGAGGGACGCGGAAACAGCTGCTTGGAAAATTCCAGCGGCTGCGCCGAGGTCAGACCGCAGAGCAGCGCCACAAGGAAAGGCAAGGTGAGATGCGTGTTCATTGAATGGTATAGGTGGTCATGTCCTTGTCACCCTGTCCGCGGAACCACATGTCGGAATAGAACAGTTGCATCTTGGTCTGTGGCTCGCAATGTCCATCCAGCATGGCCAGGTTTGCACGGTCGCTATGGCAACGATGGACTTGCCCCTGGCTGGTGCTTGTGCAAGGTTGCAGAAAGTACCACCCGCCACCGAAGGCATGACTTTCCTTGACGCTGGCGCATGTGTCACCGAACAGTACCAGTGTGCTCGGCTTCTTGGCGCGATGCGTGAAGAAGCCTGTGCCGTTGGTGTTCCATCCCAGTCCCTCGCCCAGGACATCCTTTTTCTTGGTGGTTCGTTTGGGGTACTGGGTGTTGCTACCGTATTGAACATCGTTGGCAAGGCGGTACATTCCGTACACGCCACAGTACTGGCATCCCCGCGGACGGCAGTTCGCCCGCAGTTGCCAGGTCGGGCACCGCAAGCTGCTGTTGTCGATGTAGATGCCCACGCAGCCTGTGGCGGTTTTGCTGGCCAGACCATCGCTGAGGCGCCCCGCGAGCAGACGTGGCCAGGGATGGTTCTCCGCGCCCGCCACCAATGGCGGGTCGCTCTGGATGAGCCGTCCCTCATATTCGTCAATGTAGAGCATTGACCCCAGGATGACCTGCTTCAGGTTGTTCAGACAGGCTGTTGCACGGGCCTTCTCCCTGGCTTTGCCCAACGCCGGCAGCAGCATTGCCGCCAGCACGCTGATGATGGCTATCACGACTAGCAATTCGATGAGGGTGAAAAATCTTTTCATGGCCACTGTCAAGAGGATGGATTTTTTAGGGGATTTGTTTTTTCAGCAGATAATTTACCGTTCTTTGCATTTTCCATCAATTTACATATATTATCATGGATTCATTATTGTTGTCATTTTTCCGGATTTCCCGTTGCCAATGAAACTGAAGAACACCCACACGCACAAAACCAATGAGTTCTTTTTTGACAGGGACATGGATTTTCCCCTGCGGGCCTTTCATATTTGGCAGGAGGAGTGTCCGAGGCATCGGCATGAATTCTCCGAATGCGTGCTGATTTTGGATGGAGGAGGCCCGCATCAGTGCGAAGACCACGCCCCGACCATGCTTCGACGCGGGGATATCCTGGTGATTCCGCCAGGCGGGTATCACGCCTATCTGAAGGG
>JAFZZD010000134.1 GCA_017615955.1 Victivallales bacterium | reverse complement strand
GGTGGTGCGCACTAAAAAAAGACTTCGGCCCCATCGGGGCCGAACTGCCAATTACTACCCATACGGGGAACAGAGCATATATTTTAAAATTGTCTCAATAAACGCTGTTTTGAAAAGTCATGGGACAACTGTGATTTTATTTACCGCATTTTTATGGTGTCTAATATTGTTTTTTGTGAATGTTGGCATTTGCAAAACTACCCGTTGTGTCGAGTTTTTTGTTCGGAATGGTGAAATCTTGGTTTGGGTATTTGCGTATTCTAGATAAACAACAAGATAAACAATTGATGAGGGCGCTATGGACTGGGAGAGCAAGAGCATTGAGGAACTGCGTGATCTGATAGCATATCATGATCTGCGCTACTGGACGTTGAACTCCCCTGAAATCAGCGACGCGGAATATGACCGCCTGGTGGAGGTGCTCAGGAAGAAGTCCCCCAGGGACAAGGCGCTGAATGGCATACAGAGCATAGTCGTCAGCTCCAGCAAGATACATCATGACGTGCCCATGCTGTCCCTGGACAAGGCATACGCATTCGATGACATTCTTGCCTGGGCGGAGAAGTACTGCCGCACTCCCAATGAGGCACTTCTGGTTTCGCCAAAGTACGACGGCGTGGCGGGCGACTGGAGCAATGGCATACTCTCCAGCCGCGGCGACGGTCTGGATGGCGACGACTTGAGCGACAAGCTGCCAATGATAATGCTGGAGCCAAAGTCTGGCGATGCCTATCCCTTGCGGCACTGCAAGGATGCGCTTCGCGGCGAGATACTGATGACCGCCACCGAGTTCGCCGCCCATCCAGGTGATTTCAAGACGCCACGTGCCGCCGCTGCGGGGCTGCTGGGCCGTAATGAAGTTGATGCGGAGTACACGCTCACCCTGGTGGACTACCGCCGCCACGAGGTAAAAGTCATGCGAAAGGAGCTGACTGAGGAAAGATGGACGGCCATCAGGCAGCAGTTTGCGTCCCTGCCATATCCCCAGGACGGAATGGTGATACGCCTGGCGGATGAGAAATATGCCAAATCCCTGGGCGAAACGGGGCATCATCCGCACAGTGCCATCGCCTTCAAATTCGGCCAGGAGGGCGTGCAGACAAGGATAAAGGAAATTGTCTGGCAGGTGAACCGCCAGGACGTGACGCCCGTGGCGGAAGTGGAGCCGGTGGAGATCAACGGGCGCACGGTGTCCCGCGTGACGCTGCACAATGGCAAATATGTGCAGGACAACGATGTATGCATCGGAGATTATGTCACGCTGGTACTGGCTGGCGATGTGATACCAAAGGTGGTGGACATCGAGCCTGGCGAGGAGAGAGAGCACGCCATGATAGAGAACTGCCCCTGCTGCGGCAAACCCCTTGGATGGAGGGGAGCGCGCCTTGTATGCGAGAACCAGGACTGCGAGGCAGTTGTCAAGGCCATGTTCCTGGACTTCGCGGAGAAGCTGGGACTTAAGGGCTTCGGAAAGGCTGGCTGCGACTGGATATATTCCACAGGCGCCCACACGCGCGAGAAGATGGCAGATGTCCTGTTGCAGGCCCGTGTCATGGGAGTGCCCGCCACGGCCAGATTCGGCAAGGCGCTGACAGCGCAGCTTGCCGCACCTCTGCTTTTGGGCGAGGCGCAGAAGCTGGTGGCCTGCGACGTGTTCATGCTGGGACCGATCCAGGCGCGGAAGCTGACTGGACGCTATTCGCTGGAGACCATCTTCAAGCACGCTGGCGATGAAAAGTTCCTGCGCCAGAGCGGCTGCCTGGAGAAGAACATAGACGCTGCGGGCATCGCGGCGGGTCTTGTGCGCCGCAGGAAGCTTTGGGAGGCGATAGAGAAACTGTCCACGCCTTCCAGCACCAGCATGGCAAGGACTGTGAGGCAAAACAACGGGGCAATCACTGCAAGTGCGCCGGCAAAGTCATCCAAGACAACTGTGATTGGGCGTGTGCGTCCAGCGGCAACGATGCCTTCGACACCAGCCACAGGTACTTTGGCCGCATTGAACACGCCTGGTTTCCCAGCCTTGAATCTGGCCAATGTGAAAAACGTGGGCGGCGGGCAGAGCATCTGCCTGACGGGGCGCATGCCCTGGGTGCGGGCGGACCTGTACAAGGCCTGCATTGCAGCGGGCTATGTGCCGCAGGACAAGTACAGCGGCGGCGTGTCCCTGGTGGTGTATGCTGACCCCAATTCAGGC
>JAFZZD010000133.1 GCA_017615955.1 Victivallales bacterium | reverse complement strand
GCAAAAATGGAAATCTGCGCTGCTTCAGCGCTTCTGCAAATCCATACGTAAATTTGTGTAGATCTGTGCAAATCTGGGGATTATATCAAAATTATTGCTTTAGGATGACGTCTGTGGAGCCGCCGTTGTCCTTGGTCAGTTTGAAGTCCTGGACCAGGGGGCTTGTAAGCAGGAACTGGTGTATTGCGTTGCGGAGGCGTCCTGAACCGAAGCCGTGCACGATTGTGACCTGGTTCATCCTTGCCATGCCAGAGCGGTCCAGGTATTCCTCTAATTTCTGCAGGGCATCTTCCACGCGCATTCCAACGAGATTCAGTTCCGAGGGCGTCCTGCCCTGGGCCACTGGCAGCATCACCTTCACCACTGGTTCTTCTGCCTTGGGTTCCACTGTGCCGTGGGCGTGGGAAATGTCCTCTGCGTTCATTGTAAAGGAAAGGCCATTCACATTTACCGAGACCTTGTTTCCGCCGAAGAGCCTTTCCACTGTTCCGTCCGCCTGAAGTTTTTCCACCCAGACCCGCAGTCCTGGCTTCAGCTCGTCCTGCTTTAGTGCCTCACGCGGCTTGTTGTCGTGCATTTTCATGCCGCGGGACAATTTGCGGCGCCGCTCCTCAATGGCACGCCTTGCGTTCTCCTCCGCCTCCAAATCGGGTTTTGAGCCGCCTTGCTTTGCGTTCTCCCTGATTTGCCGCACCAGGTTTTCCATTTCGCGGCGTGTGTTTTCCACCAGCGCCTCCGCCTGGCGGTGTGCATCCAGCAGCATTTCCCGCCTTTGCTTGCGCAATTCCTCCAGCTCCAGGCGCAATGCCTCCTTCTTCGCCTCCAGCTCCAAGGCGGCGTCTGCCATCTTGTTGGCATGACTTGCAATCTTGCGCTGGTCAGCCTCCATGCGCGTCAGCATGTCCTCCAGCTTGATCTGGTCGCCAGACAGCATCTGCTGCGCTTCCTTAAGCACGTTTTCTGGCATGCCCAGGCGCCGCGCAATCAAAAGGGCATGGCTTGCGCCTGGACGGCCTACCTCCAGTTCGTATTCAGGCTGCAATGTCTCCACATTGAAGCGCACTGCCGCATTCAGCATGTCGCGGCGGCTGTGGACAAAGTTCTTCACCAATGCCAGGTGCGTTGTGACCAGGGACAGTGCATTGCGCTTTGCGAGATTGCGCAGAATGCCGCAGGCAAGGGCACCGCCTTCGACCGGGTCCGTGCCGGACCCCAGCTCATCCAGCAATACCAGGTATCTGCCAGGTTCCGCCGTGGCGTTGAGTATGCCGCAGATGTTCGCCACATGGGCGGAGAAGGTGGAGAGACTTTGCTGCAGGGACTGGCCGTCGCCGATGTCCGCCAGCACATTGTCGAATATGGTGAATTGGCTGTCAGGCGACACCGGCACTGGAAGTCCAGCCTGCGCCGCTAGGCAAAGCAGCCCCACAGTCTTGAGCACGACAGTCTTGCCGCCAGTATTGGAGCCTGTTATGGCAATTGCCTTGATGTTCCTGGTGACAAACAGGTTAAGTGGAATGACGCGGCGTGGCGGCGTCTCCTGCGCAAACTGCATCTGCAAGAGCGGATGACGCGCATTGGACAGCTTTAGCTCGTTGCCGAAGTCCGGCAGTACGCAGCCGTAATTCGCCGCCCAGCAGGCAATCGCCCAGCAGGCGTCCAGCTCTGATATTATGTTCAAGTCCTGCCGCAAGGCATCCAGCTTCAGGCGCACTTGCTTGGACAAGGCGGCAAGAATCCGCATGACTTCATCACGTTCCTCAAGACGGGTGCGGGACAATTCATTGCCCATGCCCAGCGTTTCCGATGGCTCCACGAACACGGTTTGCCCGCTGTTGGACAGGTCATGGACTATGCCCTTCAATGCCGCACGGGAATCCTTCTTCACTGGCACCACATAGCGGCCATTGCGCATGGTGACGAAATGCTCCTGCAACGAACCTTCCCAATCGGCAGAATGCAGCATTTGCTCCAGGTGACGCTGAATGCGGGCCTCCAGGGTCATCGCCTTGATGCGCAGGGCGCGCAGTTCTGGGCTTGCATTGTCCAAAATGCTGCCGTCCCTGTCAATGGAGCGTGACAAGTCTGCCCGCAGTTTTGGGCAGTCGTCAATTTGGTTGCATAAATTGGATATTTCTGTTAGTTCAGCGCAATCTTCTAATGCAAAATCCTTGATTGCGGCAGCTGTTTCCAGCAAAGTCAGGCAGGACAATAGTTCCTCTGGAGGGAGAATTGCGTCTTCAGGCGCGGCATTTCGGAAGATTGAGGCCATGTCCTGCACATCCGCCACAGGCAGGTCGTACATGGTCTCCCTTAGGCGCAGCATGTCCTGCAGCAACGGGCGGCGTTCCTGTATTTTTGCAAGTTCAGTCTGCGGGCGCAATTTGCGCAGAATAGCCGTGCCGCCCGATGTATGGGCGTAATTTACGATAGCCTCTATAAGCGCCTGGTATTCCAGTGAAGCCAATGCGTGCATTTGAAGTAAAAAAACAGGCTATTTGACCTCTGGGGCCTTGATGTCCTTTGCCTCTGGAATGAACACTTCCGTTCCCCTGGGTTGCCTGGCCTCAAGTACCTTTGCCAGTTCGGGATGGATGCGCTGCTTTGTGATTTCCAGGGAGGTCTTCGCCATTTGCAGCCATGGTGGCAGGGCGCGGCGTTTTTCCGTGCCGCTGACGAATTTCTGGTAGCGGTCGTACAGCTGCTTTGCAATGGCCGCATAGCTGGCCGCCACTTCGTCCTCGCCGATGGCGTTCTGGTAATATGAATTGATGAGGTAGCTCTGCACTGTGCCCTGCGCCTGTGCGTATGATGCCGCCTTCATGTCCTCCGCCAGTTCTTTCAGCACGAATTCCTCCAGCGGGTACTTTGTGAAGCGGTCACCGAACAGCTTGATTGATGAGCCGATTTTTCTGTATTCCTCGGCCTTCTTCTTTTCGCCGAATTTATAGAGCGTGACGATTGCATCCACCAGGAAGTTGCCGTATGCTCCGCCGATGGTCTGCTCTCCATGCAGTGCCATGGCATCCTGGTACGCTTTGTTTACTGCATCCACAATCTTTGTGTTTGGCGTCATTTCCAGATGCTCGATCTTCTTCAGATAGACCAGGCGTCCCATGCCGAAAGCGGCGGCCAGCGACTGGAAGATCATGCGGTCGCAGGACAGGCGCTTGAACTTGTCCTTTTCAGCGGAGAATTTTTCCTTGCCTCGTTCCGCCCAGTAGATTGCGTGTGCTTCAGGCAGACGCCAGTCCAGTTCACCATAGCGTTCGTTGAGTTTCTTCAGCCAGGCGGGATCCAGCTTGTACTTCTGGGTCATCCAGCGGTTGCGCAGGCATATTTCCACAGTGTCCTTCACGCCCAGTTCCTCGAGTTCTTTTTCAACCTCAACCGGAATGACCGCCAGTTCGCGGAAGCGCTGCTCGAAGTCCTTGAATGTGGCGAAGCCGTGCTTGGCAAGAATTTTCACGTAGTCGCCGTACTTGTCCGCCAATGCGGCGCGCAGTTTTTCCTCGTTGGTGGGGGCGTTGATCAGCTCGTCCCAGCGCCCATAGTAGTCCGCGAAGAGGCGGATGTTCTCCTTGGCGAACTCTGTCTTATAGTACCTGTTTGCATCGTCCAGGTCCTTGCCCATCTTGTGCTGGTATATCCATCCCAGCTGGCGGAACAACTCCGCATCGCCGGGATTCAGGTCCAGCGCCTCGTCCCTGATTAGCTCGATGCCCCTGCGCACCCAGCGCCAGCGGTCTTCAAAGCCAGTGAATGTGACGGATATGTTGTATGCCATGTTCCAGGCAAGGAATGCGTGTGACGATGTATTGCGCGGCTGCAGCTTAATGATCCAGTCCGCCAGCTGCACCATTTCGAAGTACTTGCCCTCGTCCTGCATTCTGCTGGAGCGCAGCCAGAGCAGGTCGGCTGCCAGCCCCCTGAATCCACCCAGCGCGACGCTGGTGAACGCCACCAGCGGCGGCGCGTTCTCCAGCGGGTCCGCGTCCGTGAGGTGCTTGTCATATCTGATGCCGTTCATTCTGCCTTGCACGGCTGACAATGCCAATACCAGCAGAATGAATGCGACTGCGAAGGATAGTATGCGTATCGGTGTGCTTTTCATATAGGTTCCCCGTATGATGCCTTAATTCCTATTTCCTTATGACCAGG
>JAFZZD010000132.1 GCA_017615955.1 Victivallales bacterium | reverse complement strand
GTCAGGGTGGACGTTGAAGGCACACCCGCCAAGGTTCTGATGGATGGAAAAGTGCTCTGGAGAGCCGAAAAGGACACGTCCGAACGTCCCCTCAACCGCAATCCTAAATTCGACGGTTCGACAGCCTCGGCGTGGCTGCTTATGGCGCGTGACTATATGGGATTTCGCAAGTATGACGAGGCAGAACAGGCTCTTGACAAAGCTTTGAAACTGGATTCTGCCTATGTGGATGCCTTGGCCTTGAAAGCTCATCTGCTTCTCCTGCGCATGCGTTGCAGGGAGGCGTGGGACTTTGCCTGCCGGGCCCTCACCATCGACCAATACAATCCTGATGCAGGCTATGTGGCAGGCATGGCCGCTGCGGCACTTGGAAAGGATGAGGAAGCCCTTGACTGCTTTGAAGTGGCAGCGATTGCCCATAGTGCGCTCCGGTCGGCATGCCTTACGGAACTGGCACGGCTTCACAGCCGCCTCGGTGATGGCAGATTGGCTGCGGAATATGCCCGGAAGGCGCTCATAAGTAATGCCCATAACATCACAGCTCTGATGATTCTTTATAAGCAGACGGGGGAGGGGATGGAACAAATTCTTACTCTTGACCCCTTGAATCATTTCGCTCCTGCCGAAAAGATGCTTGCTGGCGCTCTCTCTGCAGAGGAATTTGCCCAGTCCTTCAGCGAGGAAATTCCCTGGGAGGAGTATCTGGAGCTGGCCATCTTCTACCACAGTATCCGATTGGACAGTGAAGCCGTGAACATCCTCGCAGCTCTGCCAAACCAGAATGCCCTTACAGCGCTGTGGATGGCTTGGCTGCGTGATGATATAAATGCTATTGAGGCTGCTGAGAAGCAGACGCTGGATTATGTATTTCCATTCCGTTCGGAGGCTGTGGCGCCCCTTGAATGGGCTTTGGCACACGGCGGACATTGGCAAAGCCGATACCTGCTGGCGTTGCTGAAGGACTATCTCGGCGACCGGAATGCCGCACGAGAGCTTGTGTCTGCTGGCGATGCCTTGTATGCTCCCTATTATATATATCGTTATCAGGCATTCTCGGGCGATATCGCTGATGTCCGTAAGGCAATTGAGATTGACCCCGCTGCATGGCGATACCGCCGCATTTTGGCTATGGCACTCATCGGCAGTGGCAAAGCAGACGAAGCCATCAGGATGCTGCAGGCGTTTCGTCCCACCTGTCCGGATAAAATGCAAATAGGGGATGCCCTGGTAGATGCATACGTGGCTGCCGGGCGTTATGAAGAGGCCGAAGCGTTGCTCTCATCACTTGTGATTATGCCATTCGAGGGTATGCGCGGAAGCCACGACAAGTACCGTGACATCAAACTCCACCTTGCTGCATCCGCTATCGATTCAGGGGACTATCGGAAGGCATCCCGTCTTATCAAAGAAGCTCAGCAGTGGCCTCGGAATCTGGGAGTCGGAAAGCCTTCAGAACGCTCCATCGATCACGATGTGGAAGACCAACTGACAGCCGAGATTAAACGCCGCCGCCATTCCAAGGGACCTTTCGTTCCCATCCTTCCCAAAATGAAAAGTTTGATGACCCATGATGTGCGCCTCTTTGACTAAACATCCCTAAATTGGCGGCAATGCAGGACAAAAGTTCCCCGTGATGCCCTGGGAGGATGATGTGGTGGTTCCCGATTGGGGCGTTCAGGAAGTACGACGTTTGGGTTGGGTCGGAGAGCCGGATGATTTGCTGTGTGCGGCACAGGTCGGGCTTAGCCTGATTCTTCACAAGTTCGCCTTCCTGAATGAAGCAGCGGGAGAGATTGCCCGACACCTTGAAGATGGTGACTGGACCTTCCTTCATGTAACCTCTGATACCCACACCGATGCCCGATTCAAAATGTGTGTCGAACTCATATCGCTCCACCAGGTTGAAGGGTATGGTGCAGTGTGCAAACAGCATCTCTCCTGTCTCGGGATTGAGGTTGGCGGGATTAGCCTGGAAGCCACTCACGCCCATCAGTGCCTGAGCTATCTTCATGGAGAGCATGGCCGGCACATCACCTTCGCAGCTTGCCACGATGCCTTCTGCATTCAGTTTTGCCAACGCCAGGCAACCCGTATTGTGAACGGTACCAAGCAGGTCGAAGCAGCGCAATGTGAAGCCTTGCAGGCGGTACCGTTGGATGACCGTCTTTAGCGCATCATATATCTGCAGGGCACCAGGAAGGGCTTTGTTGATGGTCTCGGAAGAACAGCTTTCATCCGCTTGCCTCATAGGCGTGGTGGCAATGGAATCCAATAGTTCCTGCATGGGAATGTCAATCAGCTCCACGCCCAGCTTTTCCAGAACGATGTCTTTGTCAGCATGACTGGATATCAGCCAGTCCGAAGGTTTGCCGATGATGCCTAACCTGCAGCCATTCATGCGACGCATCGCATCGCCTACCTTTGCCAGCAAGGCTATACGATGGGCGATGTACATCGGTTTTCCATGAATGATTTCGCCCTTCATGCCGTTCTGCCGCAGGTAGGAAAGGATTTCCATCGAAGCAGCCAGTGAGTTGCTTTTGCCGGATGTCAGGAGATAG
>JAFZZD010000131.1 GCA_017615955.1 Victivallales bacterium | reverse complement strand
TCCTTCAGATCTGCTGGGGCCTTGTCGCTCTCAAGCAACTTGCCGCAGAATGCCTTCAAGGTCTCGCGGTTTGAATCAATGGCGAGGCGCATACCGAAACCGAATTCCGCATTGTCTTCGAACAGTGAGTTCGCCCATGCGGGACCGCGGCCATTCTGTGCCTTTGCGTATGGGATGGTCGGGAATGTGCCAGAGTAGATGGAGGAGCAACCAGTGGCGTTTGCAACCACCATGTTCTCGCCGAAGAGCTGGCTCGCCAGCTTGACGTATGGGGTTTCACCGCAGCCTGCGCAGGCACCCGAGAACTCGAACAAAGGCCTGCGGAGCATGGCGCCCTTCAGTGTGGTCGGAGCGTTCTTGCCCAGGATATTGTCCTCTGTGCTCTCGAAGAACTTCTCGTTGGCATTTTCGCCAGCGGCGCGTTCTGCTTCCAGGGTAGACCAGGTGAGTGCTGCAGCCTTCTTGATGCTGCCGTCCTCGTTCTTCTGCTCCTTGACAGGGCACTGCTCGAGGCAGACGCCGCAACCCATACAGTCTTCGATATAAACCTGAACCTTGAACTTCAGACCATCCGCCTTTGGCAGTGGATCCTTGGTTGCGAATGAGGCAGGTGCCTTAGCCAGGTCTTCCACCTTGAACAGCTTGGTACGGATTGCTGCATGTGGGCAGGAGGAGGCGCAGATGCCGCACTGGATACATGCATCGATGTTCCACTTTGGCACCTTGGGCGCGAAGCCGCGCTTCTCAAGGCAGGCAGTGCCGATGGGCAGCGTGCCGTCCAGGCTCATTGCGGAAACAGGAATTGCATCGCCATTGTTGCGCATGCTTGGCTCGATGATCTTCTTTGCGAAGTCGTCTGCATCATCTGGGATGAGTTTCAGCATATCTGCATGTGCCACGCCATCCAGTGAAGCAGGAACTGGAACCAACTGGCAAGCATCGGCTGCTGCGTCAACCAGTTCGTTGTTCATGTCGATGACAGCCTGGCCCTTCTTCGCGAAGGTCTTGGCGTTCAATGCCTTCATTTCCTTGGCTGCTTCATCAAATGGAACAATGCCGGACACCTTGAAGTACGCCACCATCATGACGGTGTTGGCGCCCTTGCCGCGCAGACCAGGCTTGGTCTTCACGATCTGCTCTGCGTTCACATTGTAGAACTTGATGTTGTTGGCGATGATGTATTCCTGCATGTCGCGGGTCAGGTGTGAGAAGACCTCGTCATTGCTGTAGTGGCTGTTCAGCAGGAATGTGCCGCCCTTCTTCAGGCCCTTCAACAGGTCGTAGCGGCCAATGTATGCAGCGCAGGAGCAGGACACCAGGTCAGGGCTGGTGATGAGGTAAGTCGATTTGATTGGGCTGTCCGAGAAGCGCAGATGCGAGCAGGTCAGACCGAAGGACTTCTTTGAGTCGTATGCGAAGTATGCCTGTGCATCCTTGTTGGTGAGGTGGCCGATGACCTTGATGGTGGTCTTGTTTGCGCCGACTGTTCCGTCGCCGCCCAGGCCGTAGAACATGCAGGCTGTGGTGCCGGCAGGCTCGGTGGTGATGTGCTCCTCAATCTTGAGTGACAGGTTGGTCACGTCATCGTCGATACCCACTGTGAAGCCGTGGAAGCCGCCCTTTTCAAGATGCTTGTAAACTGCAAGGATCATGGAAGGAGTGAAGTCCTTGCTGGAGAGGCCATAGCGCCCGCCGATGATTGTGATTTCTGGGTCGTTGACTGCAACCTTCACATCCATGTACAGAGGCTCGCCAATTGCGCCTGGCTCCTTGGTGCGGTCCAGAACAGCGATGCGCTTGACGGTCTTGGGCAGGACTGCCAGGAACTTGTCCGCATAGAATGGACGATACAGGCGGACCTTGATCAGGCCGTACTTTGTGCCGCGTGTGGCGTTCAGGTATTCGATGGTCTCCTCGATTGCCTCGCAGGAAGAACCCATGGACACGATCACGTCTGTGGCGTCTGGTGCGCCCACGTAGTCGAACAGGTGGTATGCACGGCCAGTGACCTTTGCGACCTGGTCCATCTTCTCCTGCACGATTGCGCCGACTGCATCATAGTACTTGTTGACGGTTTCACGGCCCTGGAAGTAAACGTCACCGTTCTGAGCACCGACCTTGGTGATTGGCTTTTCTGGACGCATTCCGCGGGCGCGGAACTCTGCGATTGCCTTCTTGTCAATCATCTCGGCGATGGTCTCGTATGGGATTTCCTCGAACTTGTGGACTTCGTGTGAGGTGCGGAATCCATCAAAGAACTGGAGGAATGGAACCTTGGAGGGATAGGTGGAGAGATGCGCCACCAGAGCCAAATCCATTTCTTCTTGGACGGAGTTTGCGCACAGCATTGCAAAACCAGTGTTGCGGCATGCCATCACGTCTGAATGGTCGCCGAAGATTGCCAGGGACTGGCAGGCCAGTGAACGGGCTGTCACGTGGAAGACGGTGGGCAGCATTTCGCCTGCGATTTTGTACATATTTGGTATCATCAGGAGAAGACCCTGTGATGCAGTGTAGGTTGTGGTCAGCGAGCCAGCCGCCAGCATTCCGTGAACTGCGCCAGCCGCACCTGCCTCAGACTGCATTTCAACAACCGAGACCTGCTTGCCCCAGATGTTCCTCTTGTCTTCTGCCGCCCACTGGTCAACCCATTCACCCATGGTGGACGAAGGTGTGATTGGGTAAATTGCCGCAGTCTCGCTCAACGCGTATGCCACGTATGCTGCCGCGTAGTTGCCATCTTGTGTGTTGATGTTTCCCGACATTCTTTCTTTCTCCTGAATGATTACGGTTCCTAAATTAAATGCCCCGAAAGGCAAAACAAAACAATTGTAGCGGAATTTAACATTCCAGCACTCTTTGTCAAAAGAACTTGGCGAAAAAACTTTGTCCGCGCGGTCAGGGACCGCGCGTCAGGACGTTGGACTGCCATGCCGCTGTTGCTCTGCGCGGCTGTCCGCGCGGTCAGGGGACCGCGCGTCAGGACGTTGGACTGCCATGCCGCTGTTGCTCTGCACGGCTGTCCGCGCGGTCAGG
>JAFZZD010000014.1 GCA_017615955.1 Victivallales bacterium | reverse complement strand
TTGGCAGTCCCGCGTCCTGACGCGCGGCCCCTGGCCGCGCGAAACATCCGCCCTAAGCACAGACAAACTCAATGATACACTACATTGCTCAATGAAACATCAAAGCCAGTCTTGATATTGCTTTCGGTACTGGTAGTTGAATTATACCAGTTGGGTTTTGTCTCCACATGGCCGTCACCAAAACTCATATTGGCGGCGCCGCCAGTATATCTGATTATTTCTGTGGTATAATTAACCTCATAGCCTCCAAGATGCCTTCCAGCCCGACGTGCATACGCATTCCAGTAGCCAAACATGCCGTATGCAATCAGACAATTGTCCATGAAGCAAATGGCGGCAGATGGCTGGGAAAAGGCGTTTATTTTCTTCATGTGCCACCACGTCGCATTGTCTGCGTTTGATTTCACCCATGCATCACCACATGTTTTATTGCGCATATAGTGTCCGAATACAAACTTGGTCTTTGAGTACGCGCCGAATTCATGGCTCTCCGAGGGGCAAACCAACATCGGATAATTCTTCATTGTAGCTAAATCAGGGGTGGCGGGGAATGACGCAGAAACACCAAAATAGCTTCTTGCCAAATAAATCCAACTTATGGAAGGCCAGTAGTTCAAAGTCCATTTGCAGGGCATGATCCACTCTTCCCAGTCGGCGCTGTACATTGCATCTGCGTTGCCGAGTGTCTTCAGGTTGTTGGTGCAGCTGATGCAGCGCGCCTTCTCACGGGCCTTGCTCAATGCTGGCAGCAGCATTGCGGCAAGGATCGCAATAATCGCAATGACCACCAGCAACTCAATCAAAGTAAATTTCTTCTTCATCATTTTGCTCCTATGGATTGCCAATAATTAAAATCATTGCATTAATTCTAACAAAAATAATAGCTTATGCAATAGCAACTTTTGATTTTTAATTAATTCCTGCGCGTCAGGACGCGGGACTGCCAAACGGCTGTTGCTTGCTTTTTACATTGTGAGGATGACACCTAGTGTCTTGTCTGGCTGCGAGATCAGCATGTCAGCGGCCTGGCCAACCTCCTCAATCTTCAGGCGATGGGTGATCATGGGCAGAACATTCAGGCGCTTTTCCACCATCAACTGAACAAGCTCGGCGGCATTGCGCTGGCTGGTGAACTGCACAAACACGGCGGGATAGTCCCTGCCGTATTCCCAGGCGGAATCGTGGTAGCCACAGCCAGTGCGGGCGGAACAGCGCACATCCAGGTTGCCTGACCAGGCGCCGCCGTCAAAGCGGAAATGGCAGCCGCCCACCACGGTGATGCGCCCCATCTGGTGCCCGTCCGCAGACACTTTCATGGACTTGCGCACATTGTCGAATGCCTTGTCCGCATCGCCGCCGAAGGCCATGATGGCGAAATCCACGCCATAAGGGGCGGCAAAGTCCTTCGATGCCTGGACGGCGTCCTGCTTGAGGAAGTTCACCGTGCCCTGAACCTTGCACTTCTTGGCGATTGCGTTCCTGAAAGGCAGTGCCTCCCATGCCAGCACCCTTGCGCCGGAGAGCTGGCACAGCTGGGCAGCCAGATTGCCCACAATGCCCTGCCCCAGCACAATGCCGTATTCGCCCAGCTGGGGTTCAGTGCGGCGCACCGCCTGCAATGCGGTGGCGGCAAGGGATGCAAATGTGCCTTCCTCGTAGCTGAGCTTGTCGGGGATTGGCACCACCAGATTCACCGGCACGCAATTGTAGCTGGCGTGCTTTGCGCCGCCGCCCATGCAGGCCACCCTCATGCCTGGCTTGAGTCCCTTGCAGTCCCCTTTGACTGCAACGATTTCACCCGCCGTGGAATATCCGAATGGTGTATAGATGCCAGGCTCCGCAGCCTTCTCGCGCCTCATCCTCACCGTGTTCATCTCCGTTCCGGGGCTAATCAGGGAGGCATGCACCTTCACCAGCACCTCGTTTTCCTTGAGTTCTGGTATTGGCGTCTTGCGGCAGACAACCTGCCCGTCATTTGTCACAAATGCGGCTTTGCAACTTTTTGGTAACATTTTCTACTCCTATATTGATTGATTAAGCATCATTCCATTCATGATGCAACCTAAGACACCTGAAAACTGGGTGTGATGCCCCAGATTGTAGCAATTTTCCACAAGCAGGATGCCTTTCAAGTCTAGATTTCCAGGCTTATGCCAGAAGCGGATGATGAGCGGGGGGATGCTGCCCAAATAATGCACATGCACAGGAACAGGTTTCAGGTAAAGCCTATTCGATGTTATAGATTAATTGCCAAATACGCTTTTGCAAATTGACGGCACAGTTTTTTGTTCGCATACGCACATGGAAACAAAATGAGGTGCCAATCCACGTTCCAGACACACTCACCTGCGGGCAAATGGCCGCAAAAATAAACGCCAGAGATGGGGAAAGCAAGCCTCCGATGGCGCATAAATGCACAAGCCCATAACATAAAAGAAGCTCCATGTATCACCATGGAGCCCCTTGTAGTCGCAATAGTCCCGCTATGCCAGCATACCCAGATTCACACTGTAGCTGGTGTCATACTTCTGTGCATTGGCACAGGTGACGCCCAGGTAGTATGTGCCTTCGCCAAGCGCCTTGCTGGAATCCACGCTTCCGTTCTTGAACGCCGCCAGCGAAACCGCCTTGCCCTTTGCATCCAGGCAGCTGAGCTTGATCTGCTTTGCCTTAAGGGCAGCCTCCGTATCCTCGTCAAAGGTAAGTGTCAGCTTGCCTGCCTCCTCCACCTGGAACTGGTGGAAGTCCACGGTATCGCCGAAGCCAACCCAGCCATTCGCGGAATCGCCTATGGCAAGCGCCTCGTTTTCGGAGGCTGCCTTCCATGTGTCGTTGGAATTGTCAGCCCCGTCGAACACCTTGAACCGTTCGCCTTGCGTGACAGTGAAGTCCGCATTGCCGCCCTTCTTGGCATTGGTGCTCTCCATGGAGACATAGTATGTGCCCGCCTTGAGCAGAAGCTCCTTGGTGGAAGCGGAATAATGCTCCTTCGTCTTGTCCGCCTTCAGCGTGGTTGCTTGAACCGACTTCAGCCTGCTGGTCTTCTCGTCCAGCTGCCACAGTGTGAACTTGGTGGCGTCGCCTGCTTCGAGGTCGAATGCCACGCGGGCACCGCAGTCCAATGTCATTTCACGGTAATCAAGAGCATCGCCGAAGCCAACCCAGTCGTTCCACTCGCCGTCGAATTCAGCGACCTCGCCGCCATTCCATGTATTGTCGTCCTTGTGGTCCACCTCGAAGAACGTGCTGCGCCCGCTGACATCGACTGTGTAGTCTGCGCTGCTGCCCTTCTTGGCGTTGGTGTTTTCCATGGCGATGTAGTACGTTCCGACATCCAGCAGCAGATTCTTGGTAGTAACAGCCACGTTCTTCTTCAGCGTGGTGCTTTGCAAGCTCTTCAGAGAGTATGTGGAGACGCCCTTTGACACCTTCTCCTGCAACTGGAATATGTTGAACTTGGCCGCATCGCCCGCCTGAAGAGTGAATGCAATATTGGCCGCGCCCTCAAGGGTGATTGCCGCATAGTCGATGGCATCGCCATAGCCAACCCAGCCGTCTTCAACCAATGCACCGGAAGCGGAAACCACACCCAGGTCGCCCACTGCGCCTTCAGTTCCCATTGTCTTCATGTCGCCCCAGTCATCGCTGTTGTCGCCCTTGTCGAAGAAGTCGGTGCTTGCGTTCACGGCTATGGTGTAGTCCGCGCTGCCGCCCTTCTTGGCGTTTGTGCCCTCCATGGCGAGGTAGTATGTGCCCGCATTCAGAAGCAGCTTCTTCGTGGTGGCAGCCACGTCCTTCTTCAGCGTGGTGCTCTGCAAGCTCTTCAGCGAGTAGGTGGAGACGCCCTTCGTCACCTTTTCCTGCAACTGGAATATGTTGAACTTGGCAGCATCGCCAGCCTGAAGAGCAAAGGCGATGTTGGCTGCGCTGTTCAGGGTGACTGCCATGTAGTCGATGGCATCGCCATAGCCAACCCAGCCGTCTTCAACCAATGCACCGGAAGCGGAAACCACACCCAGGTCGCCCACTGCGCCTTCAGCCCCCATTGTCTTCATGTCGCCCCAGTCGTCGCTGTTGTCGCCCTTGTCGAAGAAGACGCTCTTGTCATTCACGGCAACAACGTAATAATCGTCGCTTGCCTTCTTGTCCGTGGCCTCCATGCTGAAATAATATGTGCCCGCATCCAACAGAAGGTTCTTTGTCTGGTAAACCAAACCAGCCTTTAATGTGGTGCTCTGCAAGCTCTTCAGCGAATAGGTGACAGTGTTGTTCTTGCCGGCCTTGCTCTGAAGCTGCCATATCGTGAATTTGGCGGCATTGTCGCAGCCCACCGTGAACGACAGCGAGGCGGCGCTCGCCAAATCAATGGACATATAGTCGATCCTGTCGTTCTTGCCCACTTCGCCTTCCACATAGCTCCATGTTTCCGCCACACCGAAGTTGCCCACTTCGTTGCTGTTCGGTCCCATGGTCGCCATGTCAGTCCAGTCGTCTGAAACAGGGACAACCGCCTTGACTGAATACTTCTGGGTGACGGTTTCGTTTCCAATCAAGTCCACCATGCGGAATTGAATAGTGCCATTCTCCGAGAAGGCGAGTTCACCGCCAGGCACATCAGTCCAATCGCCGTCATTCCAGGAATACTGGAACTGCGACAGCTCCTCACTGGCGGCGAATGTCACTGTTACAATGCCGCTGTCATTTGGATCGGAAATGTCCAGGCTGGCAAGTTCAGGTGCCGTCTTGTCAATGTTGGCCACCGCCAGTGACGTCACCTCGGATATGTTGCCGACAGCGTCAATGCCCCTGAAATAGACTGTGCCATTGTTGCTCATCACAACTGGCGCCGTGTATGCGCTCCAGCTGCTTCCGTTCAGCGAATACTGCTTCGTCACGCTGTCCTCGCTGAACACCGCCGTGACAGTGACATCCTCCTTGGTCAGTGTGGTTATGCTTGCGCTGGCCGTCGGTGCCTCTGGCGCCACCTTGTCAATGTTGCTCACGGTATATGTCGTGACCTGGGATATGTTTCCAGCCGCGTCTATGCCGCGGAACGAGACCGTGCCGTTGGCTTGCATTGTAACGCCATTGAGGTACGCCTTCCATGTGCCGCCATTCACGGAATATTGCTTCTGCGCCGAATCCTGGCTGAATGTGGCGGTGACTTTGACATTCTGGTTTGTGGGCGCCGTTATGTTGGCTGTGGCGGTCGGCGCATTAGGCGCCACCTTGTCAATGTTGTTCACCACATAATACTCTAATGCATGGTTGCCAGCGGCGTCCTCAGCCCAGAACCACACCGTGCAGTTCTGGTTCACCAGGACACAGTCATTGTACTCATACCAGTTCTCATCATCGTCAATGGCATACTCAAAAACCGTGACGCCCACGTTGTCAGTGGCCTCCGCATACACGCGCACACTGCCATTGGTGGGGTCAGTGACATCAGCGTGAATATTGGTTATGCTTGGCTTCTCCACATCCACGACGCTTACGCTGAAGAGCAGTTTGCTGCCCTCCATTTTCAAATCATAGTTGTAGCTTCCATTCACCAATGCGGCACCATTCACGCTCACTGTGCCGATGTTGCCAGTTGCACTCTTGACAGTCACGTTCAGCTCCTTGTCAAAGCCCTCGGCATAGTCCGCCAGGACGTAGGTTCCATTGCTGGCATTGTCCACGGTGATTGTATAGCTGGCATTGGCGCTTCCGTAAATATAGTCGAACCGGTCTATCAGAGCCACATTGCGGTAAGCCTGCTCCGAGACGGTGAAGTCTATAACCGCGCCACTGCTGACCACAACGCCCCTGGAATTGGTGATCTGCAGGCTGCCGGAATGTGTGCCCAGCAGGTTAAGCCGCCCGCCGTCCACGACTGTGTTCATTGCCTTGCCGCCGGCGGACACCGTCAGCGAACCGCTGCTCACCGTGGTGGCGTCGGCAGTGCCGCCGCTCAAGGCATACACACCGCCCTTGGTGATGATTGTGTTCCTGGCAACGCCGCCACGGGACATGAAAACGGAGCCGCCGCTAAGAGTCGTGTCAGTGGCAAGACCATTGCTGGAAACCACCATCTGCCCATTGCTCAGCGTCGTTGCAGTGGCCAGGCCGCCAGCAGACACATCCAGCGAACCTCCCCTTACGGTGGTCGCGTTGGCAGTGCCGCCAGATGAAACAACGGCAAAGTCTTTTTTTATGATAGTGCTATCCGCATAGCCTCCAGATGAAATATACATCGAACCGCTGGAGATTATCGTACCGACAGCAGAGCCTCCACTTTTAACAGTCTGGTATGCGGCCCAGCCGTTAAGGGTTGTATTGCTGGCAATCCAGCCGTCAGACACTGCTATGTATCGGCTATCCCATATTGTCACATTTGAGGCAAGTCCATCTCCAACTTTAATCGAACTGCCCTTGTAGTTTCCAGTAATGTAGGTGTTTGCTTCTACATTCAAAACCAGTTCACCTGTACTTAGGACATTAATATTAGTGGCTGTGCCACCTGCTGAAACATACAGGGTTCCTCCCCAGACCGTAGTTGAATATGCCGTGCCTCCGGATGAAACAACGGCAAAATCTTTCATTATCGTTGTGTCCTCTGCATAGCCATCGGCGTCAATGTACATTGAACCACTTGAGATAATCGTTCCAACGGCAGAGCCGCCAGCCTTAACGCTCTGGCGGGCTGCCCAACCATTCAATGTCGTGTTACTGGCAACCCAGCCGTCAGACACTGTCATGTATCGGCTTTCCCATATTGTTACATTTGAAGCAAACCAATCCCCTATTTGGATAGAACTACCTTTATATGTGCCAGTAATGTAGGTATTTTCATCAACATTGACAAACAACTCACCAGTGCTGAGTACGTTAATGTCGGTAGCAGTTCCACCGGCGGCAACATAGAGTGTTCCACCAAGAACATCTGTCAAAGCTGCCGTGCCTCCTGATGAAACAACGGCAAAATCTTTCATTATCGTTGTACCCTCTGCATAGCCGTTGGCATCAATATACATTGAACCGCTTGAAATAATCGTTCCAACAGCAGAGCCACCATCCTTAACGCTCTGGCAGGCTGCCCAACCATTCAGTGTCGTGTTACTGGCAACCCAGCCGTCAGACACTGTCATATATCGGCTTCCCCATATTGTCACGTTAGATGCTAGACCATCGCCAACCTTGATTAAGCTACCTTTATAACGCCCTGTAAGATAGGTGTTAGCATTAACATCGACGATTAATTCTCCATTACTGGCAACATTCATATTAGTAGCTGTACCACCTGCTGAAACCACTAACTCACCGCCAGTAACGGATGTTGAATTAGCGGTGCCGCCTGATGAGACAACAGCGTAATCTTTCTTTATTGTCGTGCTATTTGCATAGCCATTGGCATCAATGTACATTGAACCACTGGAGATTATCGTACCAACAGCAGAGCCTCCTCTTTCAACAGTCTGGCGTGCGGCCCAGCCGTTCAGAGTTGTATTGCTAGCAATCCAGCCATTGGACACATTCATATACCGACTTTCCCATATTGTCACATTGGATGCAAGACCATTTGCTACCTGAATTGCCTTGTCTCTGTAGATACCTGTAAGATAGGTTTCCCCAGTAACATTCACAACCAACCCACCAAAACTAGTGATATTAATATTAGTGGCCGTACCACCTGCCAGTACATAAAGCGTACCACCATTGACTGTGGTTGAATTTGCAGTGCCGCCGTATGAGACAATAGCAGAGCCGCCTTCAGATTCAATTGTAGTGCTGTCAACACTGCCTAGAGCCTCAATAAACATTGTTCCGCCAGATATTGTTGTTTGAATTGCGGAACCTCCCCTCTCCACGTATTGACGGGCAGCCCAACCAACCAATCTAGTATTAATTGCCACCCCGCCATCCGAAACAACCATTGCGTCACTAGTGGCAATTGTCCAGCCAGATGAAACCACACCAGATGAAACCGTTACTGTACCCATTTACCTTCGTTCTCCATGTTGTTATGCTATTGATATTGACCTGTTTTCATTTAATGAAGCAATTTACGAGACTGTTAGTCGCCATGCCTTCCCCCCCCAAGCTACGCCTGCGGGAAAGGGCATACATTGCCGAGGGTTTTGCAATTACCCCCATAATACATTGCCAACTAGCAATCACAAAAATTAGCATATTATAATCTTGTGAAATGTAATTACAAACAAACCATACCAAATTAGCCACACGGAAAGTAATCGGTTCACAGCTGTCCCATAGCATTTCCGCAACGCTATGTTCCCCAAGGGGGTAGGTAATGTACGCCCGGAGGGCGCAACCATGCGTAACCCCAGGCAAGCGCC
>JAFZZD010000130.1 GCA_017615955.1 Victivallales bacterium | reverse complement strand
TATAGGGTTGCCCTTCGCTAGGGCAACCTGAGTGGGCGCCGCCTCGGCGCCCACATACAAAAATAATGTTATAGGGTTGCCCTTCGCTAGGGCAACCTGAGTGGGCGCCGCCTCGGCGCCCACATACTAAAACAAGGATACACATACATGAGCATACAGGGCTATTTGGCGCTGGCCGATGGAACCATATTCCACGGCATTTCATTGGGCGCGGCGCAGGACATGCCAGGCGAGGCCGTCTTCAACACAGGCATGTCTGGCTACCAGGAAATCGTGTCGGACCCATCGTATTTCGGGCAGATCGTGACTCTTTCCACAGCAGAAGTGGGCAATTACGGCTGCAACGAGGAGGACATGGAATCACGCGGGATATTCCTTAACGGCCTCATCGTCCAGAACCTTAACCAGCCATCCTCCTGGAGAAGCACCCAGAGTCTGGACGCACTGCTGAAGGCGGCAAACAAGCCCATCCTGGCAAATGTAGATACGCGCCGACTGGTGCTGCACCTGCGTGAACACGGCACCCAGAGGGCATGGCTGCATGCGGACGGAACGGACCTGACGCCAGAGCAGGCCGTCGCCAAGGCGAATGAATGGCATGGTCTGGATGGCATAGACTGCGCAAAGCAAGTGGCGGCGGAAAAGCCATACACCTGGTCCAAGGAAGGGGATTTGCGTGTGGTGGTCATTGACTGCGGAGTCAAGTACAACATACTGCGGCAACTGGCGGAAATGGGCTTCCAGGTGGAAGTGGTGCCATGCGGCACAACTGCCGCGAAAATGCTTGCCATGAAACCAGACGGCGTATTGCTGTCCAATGGTCCTGGCGACCCTGACGGCGTGGAAGGCGTACCTGAATGTGTGCAGAAACTGCTTGGCAAAGTGCCGATCATGGGCATCTGCCTGGGGCATCAGATCCTAGGTCTGGCGTGCGGCGCGAAGACGGGACGCCTGCCTTTCGGCCACCATGGCTGCAACCATCCAGTCAAGAACCTGCTGACAGGCAATGTGGAAATCACATCCCAGAACCACAACTTCGCCATCATGCCTGACAGTCTGCCAGCCGACCTGGAACTAACCCACATCAACCTGAACGACGGCAGCATTGAGGGCATGCGACACCGCAAACTGCCCGCCTTCTCCGTGCAATACCACCCAGAGGCGGCGCCTGGCCCATTCGACGCCCGCTACCTCTTCACCCAATTCCGCGAACTAATGCAACATTAATTTTATCCACAGATTCACACAGATTCACACAGATTATAAAAAAAGAAATCTGCGATAATCTGTGTGAATCTGTGGATAAAAAAGGAATCACATATATGCCAAAACGGACTGACATACACAAGATACTGCTGCTGGGAGCAGGGCCTGTTGTCATTGGACAGGGCTGCGAATTCGACTATTCGGGCGTGCAGGCCTGCAAGGTGCTGAAGCGGGAAGGCTACGAGCTGGTGCTGCTGAACAGTAACCCCGCCACAATCATGACCGACACTGAATTCGCGGACCGCACGTATCTGGAACCTATGACGCCTGACTACCTCCACGAGATCATACGCCGTGAGCGTCCAGATGCACTGTTGCCCACATTGGGCGGGCAGACTGCGCTGAACCTGGCGATGGAGGCATGGAAGAGCGGCGTCCTGAAGCGCTACCACGTTGAGATGATAGGCGCGGACGCGGAGGCAATCCAGCGTGCGGAGGACCGCCACCTCTTCAAGGCCACCATGGAAAGCATCGGCATACGCAGCGCCAACTCCGAAGCCGCACACAGCCTGAAGGAGGCGAAGGTAATCGCCAAGGCCATCGGCAAGTGGCCCCTGATTGTGCGTCCTGGCTTCACACTGGGCGGCACTGGCGGCGGCATCGCCCACGATGAAGATGAATTCCAGACAATTGTGGAGCGCGGCCTGGACGCCAGCCTCAACCACGAGGTGCTGATCGAAGAATCCCTCCTGGGCTGGAAGGAATATGAAATGGAGGTCATCTGCGACAAGCGCGGCACGTCTGTGATTGTGTGCTCCATTGAGAACATGGACCCCATGGGTGTACATACTGGCGATTCCATCACCGTGGCCCCTGCAATGACACTGACCGACCGCGAATACCAGGCAATGCGTGACGATTCACTTAAGGTGATGCGGGCCATCGGCATTCAGACTGGCGGCTCCAACGTGCAGTGGGCGATGAATCCCAATACAGGCGAGCGTCTTATCATCGAAATGAATCCCCGTGTCTCCCGCTCGTCCGCACTGGCCTCCAAGGCCACTGGCTTCCCCATCGCGAAAATCGCCGCGTTGCTGGCAATCGGTTATACACTGGATGAATTGCGCAATGACATCACACAGAACACGCCCGCCTGCTTCGAGCCGGCACTGGACTACATTGTGGTCAAGATGCCACGCTTTACATTTGAGAAATTCCCCGATGCGGATTCCACCCTGGGCACCCAGATGAAGGCC
>JAFZZD010000129.1 GCA_017615955.1 Victivallales bacterium | reverse complement strand
CGTGAATATTACCTCTTGAGCGAGATTGCCGAGAAGGAGAACGTCCAGCTGACGAATCAGTACTATTATGCCATTGCAATGGAGTTTCAGAGGAAGGCTGGCGCTGGCGACGGCAAGGCGAATCTTTCCAATGTCATCAAGGAAAAGCAGAAGAGCGGCGAATTCCAGAAGATGTGTGTGCTTATGCGCAATATGCACGCCATCAGAAAAGTCATTGAGCTTGCCAACGTCACTGAGGTTCCTGCCCCTGTCGCAGAGGCATGACAACTGATACGTCTTGCTCTTCACGTAGATGAAATCTCCAGGGATTCCCCTGCGAATGCCGGGGAATTTCCTGAAGTCCCCTTGTGTTGCCGCTGACAATGCGTTACGGCTTCCAATGGAGTATTATTGTACCTGAAAAGTTAACAGATTGCTAAGGAGGCAATTTCAGGACCATCATCGAAATGGGCTTGGCCTGGCACCTGGATTCATTGCTCATTTCGCGCTAGTTTTGAAATTGCCTCCAAGGAGAGAAGATGTCATCATTGAAGAACAACTTGTACATGCCATACGTCTGGGAGCAGACTGGCCACGGCGAAAGGGGCTCCGATATTTTTTCCAGACTTCTCAAGGACCGCATTGTCATACTGGGCTCGGAAGTCAATGACGATATGTCAAGCCTGCTAATAGCTCAGCTTTTGTTCCTCCAGAGCGAGGATTCGAAGAAGGACATTGATTTGTACATAAACAGCCCTGGCGGTTCAGTGACTGCGGGACTTGCCATCTATGACACGATGCAGATGCTTTCCTGCGATGTGCGCACATACTGCATCGGTCAGGCAGCCAGCATGGGCGCTGTGCTTCTTGCCGCAGGCGCGCCTGGCAAGCGCTACGCGCTTCCGCATTCGCGCATAATGGTCCACCAGCCCTCATACGGCTACCAGGGAACCGCCGCCGATATGGAGATACATACCCAGGAGGTGCTGAAACTCCGCACAATGCTCTATGGCATACTTTCAAAGCACTGCGGCAAGTCGGCTGAGGAAATCTACGAGAAGAGCAACCGTGACCATTTCATGGGGCCAGAGGAGGCAATGGCTGAAGGCATCATCGACAAGATACTTTATCCAACCGAAAAGTAAATATTGCGCACAGCTGATACAATGCCCAGAAAAAACGACAACTACAATGAAATTCACTGCCTAGTTTGCGGGCGCAGTGAATTGGAGACTGAAATATGCGTGTCACTGAGTGGCGGTAAAGGCGGCATTTGCGTGCAATGTCTGCAGAACTGCTGCTCTGCCATGGGCTGTACAATTGTGCCGAACAATGAACTGCGCAAGTTGACAGATGGAAGGAAAACTGCCCAGCAGGCTTCTGCTGCTGGCGACGGCAAGGCGTCACGAGCCAAGCTGGAGCTGGTGCCTCCCACTGTTCTCAAGAGCTATCTTGACGACTACGTGATAGGGCAGGAGAGGGTGAAGAAGATTTTGTCCGTCGCCGTGTATAATCACTACAAGCGGGTGAATTACCTCAAGTCAGGGGGCAAGGGCGATGATTCCGTCAGGCTTGACAAAAGCAACGTGCTGCTGATTGGACCTACGGGAAGCGGCAAGACGCTGCTGGCGCAGACCTTGGCGCGGCGCCTGAATGTGCCGTTTGCCATTGCGGACGCGACAACCCTGACGGAGGCGGGTTACGTCGGTGACGATGTCGAGAACATTCTTCTGCGCCTTATACAGGCCGCAGATTATGACATTGAGCGCGCCCAGCTGGGAATCATCTTCATCGACGAGATAGACAAGATTGCAAAGCGCAGCGAGAATGTCTCGATAACAAGGGATGTTTCAGGTGAAGGTGTGCAGCAGGCACTGCTGAAGATACTTGAAAGCACCGTGGCCAATGTGCCGCCGAAGGGAGGGCGCAAGCATCCACTTGAGGAATATATCAAGCTCGACACGACTAACATTCTCTTCATCTGCTCTGGAGCGTTCACTGGTCTTGACAAGATAATAGAGCGGCGCATTGGAAGACACGTCCTGGGATTTGAAAAATCACTTGACCTGGAAAACGAGGTGGATGCCAACAGTGACGCCGATGTTTTCCTTGACAGGGTGGAATCGGAGGATTTGCTAAAATTCGGCCTTATTCCCGAATTCATTGGCAGATTGCCCGTGATCGGCACATTGAAGGCGCTTTCCAGGGATGATCTGGTGAGGATTCTGACCGAGCCAAAGAATTCGCTGCTAAAGCAGTATGAGCAGATGTTCAAGATCGAGGGATGCAGGCTGACTTTTGAGAAGGAGGCTGTCGAGGCCATCGCGGACATAGCGGTCAAGAAGAACACTGGCGCGCGCGGCCTTCGTTCAATCACGGAAAGGCTGATGCTTGACATAATGTTCACCTTGCCTGAAAAGGAAGCGGGCACCGAGGTCGTAATCACGGGTGATATGGTCAGGAAAAGTTGCGAACCCCAAAAGGAGTAGGGGCCCAGATGAGACGGATACTTGTGACATTGGCGCTGTGCCTGTGCTTGTTCTTGGTGCCATGCGCCTTGGGAGCTGTGTCAAAGGCACCGTCAATACGCTACGTGAACCTGAAGTCAGGTGTTTATCTCTATCTTGACGATGTCGCCAAATTCTATGGAATGGGATTGAAAAGCGAAGCAGATGAGATAATCCTCAGCTCAAGATATTCAACTATAAAGCTGGCGGTTGACAGCAGGGTGATGGTGCTTAATGGAGTGCAGATGCACCTTTCCAGGGCAGTCGCCAAGCAGGGACAGCAATTTCTT
>JAFZZD010000128.1 GCA_017615955.1 Victivallales bacterium | reverse complement strand
GCCTTAGCGAAAAGATACATTTTGGCAGTAAATAACATTTATCAGATTGCCTGTTCTCACTAAGGCAACTTGAGTGGGCGCCGCCTCGGCGCCCATTCAGGTTGCAACGGCGGATTTTAAGTTCATTCTAGCGGGTTGTTCCCGCTAAGGCAACTTGAGTGGGCGCCGCCTCGGCGCCCACATACAAAACAAGGAGAATAAATGAAAACACACTATGGCATCTACGGCGGGCAATATGTCCCCGAAACGCTCACGGGCGCACTCCGTGAACTGGAACGGACTTATCTTGCGGCAAAGGACGACAAGTCATTCCAGGAGGAGTTCAATGACTTGATGATACACTACGTAGGGCGTGAATCGCCGCTATACTACGCAAAGCGCCTTTCGGAGCACCTTGGCGGCGCAAGAATCTACCTGAAAAGGGAGGATTTGAACCACACTGGCGCACATAAAATCAACAACACACTGGGGCAGGCGCTGCTTGCCAAGCGCATGGGCAAGAAAAAGCTCATCGCGGAAACTGGCGCAGGCATGCACGGCGTGGCGACAGCCACGGTGGCAGCGCTGTTCGGCATGGAATGCGAGATCTTCATGGGTTCCGTGGACGTGGCAAGGCAGGCGCCAAATGTGGACAGAATGCACGCCCTGGGCGCAACGGTCCGCTCCATTGATGAAGGCGGTGCCACGCTGAAGGATGCCATGAACGCCGCATTGCGGGTATGGGCCTCATGCAGCGACACCACATTCTACCTCATTGGCACGGCGGCGGGACCATACCCCTACCCCATGATGGTGAAGGATTTCCAGTCGGTCATCGGCAAGGAGACCAGGCGGCAATGCCTGGAGATGTGCGGCAGATTGCCAGACCAGGTGGTGGCATGCGTGGGCGGCGGTTCCAATGCCATAGGCATGTTCGCTGGCTTCGAGGACACGCCTGAAGTGCGCCGCGTAGGCGTTGAGGCAGGTGGCCTTGGTTTGGCTACAGGACAGCACGCAGCCTCCATCAACGGCGGCAAGGTGGGCATACTCCACGGCATGAAGGCATATTTCCTCCAGGACGAAAATGGCCAGATGCTGGACACATATTCTGTCTCCGCAGGGCTGGACTATTCTGGCGTGGGACCCGAGCACTGCTATTTGGCAGACCAGAAGCAGGCATTCTACGAGGTTGCCACAGATGATGAGGCAATCGCCGCATTTGAGGCGCTTTGCCGCTTCGAGGGCATCATTCCCGCCTTGGAGAGTTCCCATGCGCTGGCATACGCCATAAGGGAGGCGCCAAAGCACAACAGCGAGCACATCATAGTCGTCAATCTTTCAGGTCGTGGCGACAAGGACATGGACAACATCAGGAAATACAAGGAGAAAAATGGACAGGATTTCTAAAATATTCGCGGAGCGCAAGCCGCTGGTGATATTCACCAGCGTGGGCTACCCTACAGAGGAGCAGTGTGAAAAGGCGGTATGCGGGGCAATCGAGCAAGGCGCCAACATCATTGAACTGGGTGTGCCATTCTCGGACCCCATGGCGGACGGGCCAGTCATCGCGGCGGCCTCCCAGGAGGCGATCAGGAACGGCATGAATCTGGACAAGGTGATTGCCTTCGCAGCGCGCATTCGGGTACGCTATCCTGAAGTTGGCCTGATTCTCTTCAGCTACATGAATCCCCTGCTCCACCAGGGATATGAAAATGTGTGCAAGAAATTGAAAGACGCTGGAGTGGACGGCATTCTGCCAGTGGATCTGCCACTTGAGGAGCGGGACGAACTGCTGGAACCCGCCAGGGCATGCGGCCTGCACATAATACCGCTGGTGTCGCCGCTGACGCCAGAGGAGCGCATCGCCAAGATCGTGGAAGGCATGACTGGCTTCGTGTATTACATAAATGTGGCTGGAGTGACAGGTGCCAGGACTGCCCTGCCCCAGGATGTGCCAGAGCACATCGCGGCAATCAAGCGGCATACGAAACTGCCTGTGGCCGCTGGCTTCGGCATAGCGGACGCCGCATCTGCGAAGGCCGCCGCACAGGCGGCGGACGGCGTAATATCAGGCTCTGGCTTCGTTAAGGCGACGGCAGTGTCGCCCCAGGCGGCGGCGGACTTCACTGCCCAGCTGGTAAAGGGGATACACGAGGCATAAAAAAACTCGGCTGGCGCCGAGGACACACAAGGCCGAGGGCACACTACACCCTCGGCTGTCGCCGAGGGCACACTACACCTTCCTATTTGTCCTTTTTGCCGCTTTTCTTTTTGCTGCTTTTCTTGTCCTGTTCTTTGCTCTTGTTGCTGGTTTTCTTGGTCTCTTTTTCTTTCTTGGTGGTAGCCTTCTTATCCTCCTTTTTGGATTCCTGCTTCTTGGATTCCGCCTTTTTGGCATCCTCAAATGTCAGGGGCTTGTAGTCGGGGGATTGCCAGCGCTTGTATGCGTCATTGCCTTTCAGAGCCACATCCCAGCGTGCATTACTAGAAACCACGTTTCCCTTTCCGTCCAGGAGAATCAGGGTAGGAATCCCGTTAACTTTGAACTCGGCAGACATTTTGTCCCTCAAGGGGCTTGCGTATGGAATTGCAGGCCACTTCATTTTCTCGCCAGTCATATACTCCTTCATTTCGTCCTTGCTTTTGTCGTTGCTGACGAATACCACCTCGAATGGCAGGTTTTTCTTGGCACAGTTGTCTCTGAACTTCACCAGTTTAGGCGTGAATGCGCGGCATGGACCGCACCAATGCGCGGAAAAATACAGCGCAATGTATTTCTTGTTCGCAAGCGCGGAGGCACCCTTCACGCTCTTTCCATTTGCCATGACGAGGTTTTCCTTCGCCAGTTCAGCCACCGCGTTGAACGCCTCGTTGCCCGGGTCGCCCTCTTCCTGCGCCCAGACAAAGCACACTACACATAAAAACAGTAGAAATGCCCTTTTCATAAGATTGCCTTCCTTGGATTGAAACTACTATTGCCCAAAATCATAACACCGTAATTTCATCCATTTTTCATAAATATCAATATGTTTTTTTTGAACATTTTTCACCCGTACGGTTGGAGGTAGCCAGCGCGTCCCGCGCTGGAAAGAACCGCTCACTCAT
>JAFZZD010000127.1 GCA_017615955.1 Victivallales bacterium | reverse complement strand
TGGGCGCCGCCTCGGCGCCCACACATACAAAACTACAGTTTTGCCTCTACGATTTTGCCGATGAGGGCCTGGTATGGGTTGCCGCTGGGATGGTAGAGGGTGTAGATCTGGGGACTCCAGCTTTTCACGGGCTTCAGGCCTGGAATGCCGTTGACCTCCATGATGCGGAGGCGACCATCCTGCCCTTCCCTCATGTCTATCCTCACATGGTCGTCGCATTTGAGTGCATCGCATGCCTGGGCAGCCAGTTCGATTGCCTCCTCCTGATGTTCCTCTGGAATTGAGACATGAGTAAGTCCCACGCCCCGCAGATCACTGCGCAACACAGGATATTTGCCGTACAGTTCCTTTGCCACGGTTACACGCCCTGGCAGGATTTCCCTGTTCTTGCCGTTGTCCAGCACCAGCACCGTGTATTCCCGTCCTGGCAGGTATTCCTCCACCAACGCCGCCTGCTGCAATTCCTGCTGGATGAAGTTCACCTGCTTCTCCAGTGCCTCAGGCGTCTCGGCCACGCTGTTTTCATTGATGCCTATGGAACGGGATTCGCCATTGGGCTTCACAAAGGCGGGGAAGAAATCCACCTGGCTGGTACTGGCAGGTGGACAAAGAATATGACGCGGCACACGTACGGAGTGGGCGGCAAGTATCTCGTGGGTGTCATTCTTGCTGATGAGGTTCTTCATGGTCTGGGCGGAAGGGCCGATGTAGGAAATGCCCAGTTCGTCCAGCACGTCCGCCACCCACACCGCATCTGGCGGAATGCCGATTATGTCCTCCCTGTCCGAGAAGAAATACAGCGAACTCCACGCCAGGGTGCATTCGCCCTCGGCCAGTTTCTGTTCCAGTTCCCTGCGGTTTTCAGCCAATACTATGCGGCAATCGTGGCCATTGGCGATGATTGCGTCCTTGACGGCCTCCGTCACCTGCATATTTCCCCAGCCCTGGGCATCGCCGCCAGCGCCCGTTATAAGTACAATTGTTGCTTTGCTCATTTTTAGTCCTCAAAGTTTGAAAAGTTCGTTGTCTGGTTTTGCCTTCTTCAATGCCGCCGATATTGCGGGTGCGCTTTCCTTGAAATATGCGCCAATGCTTTCCTGTGCGCCAGGGAAGAATGGGATTTTAGAATGATAGCTGAAGGACTTGCCGCAGATGTCCTTTCCAAGCAGGGCATTTGGATTCACAATGCGAAGTCCGTCGCCGAATACCTTGCCGAACTCCTCCTGCCAGAATGGCAATGCGTATTCAAAGTGTGTGCAGCACAATGCCAAAAGCAGCTTTTTGGGTGGCGTCTTCCATAGCAAGGCTGCTTCCTTTGCATAGTCCGCAATGCTGGCCTGTATCTCAGGCGCGGCTGGATCGCTTTCAAGGCGCGTCGCAAGACCTGGACACGCCAGAGAGCGTATGCGTCTGGATGAAACATGCTTTGAAAAACGATATGAATACACGCCAGATTCAATGGTGGAATTGGTGCCGACAATCAGCACCGAGGCATCAGGCAGGTCCTGGACTGCCGCAGCCACGCCATTCACCGCCGCCTCGATTATGCCAGACACGGGGAACGGAGGCGAGTACCAAGCGCGCATGCGGTCGTAGATGATGGACAATGTATTGCAGGCGATGAGGCAGCTGTCTGGCTTGAACTTGGCCATGCCCTCGAACACATTGCGCAGCAGCATTTCCTGGCTCAATTTGCTGGGCAGCTTGTTGAAACCGCCCTCCTGCGAAGGATATGCGTTGAAATACACAATGTCGCAAGGCTCGGCATCCTGCGCCTTTTCATTGAAAAACCTGGCAGCCACATTCAGGCCGCCAAGACCTGAATCACATACAATTACCTTCTTCATTTTTCAACTTCCCGTTTCAAAAAGTCCCTGACCAGTTCAACAAGCTCAGCAGGAGCATCGTCTATTGTGCCATCGGCAATCCTGTTCATTCCATCAATCCATTGCATTCTGTGCTGCATGCAGCATACCCTGTTGCGCAGCATGGCGGCTCCTTTAGGCGCATCGTCCAGCATAGTCTGGCGTATCTTCTCCAGTTCGTCGCAGAAACCCTGCACTCCATTGTAGGCAAGCACCGCATTCCATGCCTGACGTGCGCCTGCCTCGCTCTGCAAGGGGGCGGACAGCTTGCCCATCAGCGCATTGAAATCCGCCTGTTCCCTGGCGTCCAGCAGGTGCAGGCCGTCCTCGCGTATCTTGTAGGGAATCGGTCTGTGGGACACAACACCAGTCTCGTCAATCTGCATTTCCAGCATATATCCCAGCTTCCTGTAGAAGAGCTGCGCTGGCTGGTAGAAGGCAAAATTGCCCAGGCTGAAATATGCAGAGCATTTGCCGAATTGCACCATGCCCTGCGGCACATGGGGATGATGCCCCACAATGATGTCCGCCCCTGCCTCCGCCCACATTCGGAATGCTTCGTACACATAGAACGATGGGAATGGCTGGTTTTCCAGGCCGCAGTGGGCAGAGACGATGATTGCATTGTATTTGCCCTTTGCCTGCCGTATCTGCTCCGCCAGTACCTCTGGCTCCCAGGGACGCACGCCTGGCGTGCTATCCGTCGCACCGCGCATGTCCTCGCCCTCCGATATCGCCAGCAGCAGTATCTTCACGCCATTCACGGTGATTTCCTGTGGCAGACGAGCCTGGGCCAGATTGTCGCCCGCGCCCACGCAGGCAATGCCATTCTCCTTCAAAAGCTGCCTGGTCCTGGAGAAGCCCTCTGCATCCGAATCAAATGTATGGTTGTTGGCGCAGATGGCGGTCTTGAAGCCGCCTGCCAGCAAGGAGCCAATATGCTCTGGCTGCCCGGAGAAAGCGGCACCGCTCTTGATGATGTGCCTGTCAAATGTGTAGAGAGGTGCCTCCAGATTCACAATGCTATAGTCCGCCTTGCGCAAGACACCAAGTAGGTCGCCGTAGATGC
Source organism: Victivallales bacterium (assembly GCA_017615955.1). The sequence continues at coordinate 3,044 of JAFZZD010000127.1, read as the reverse complement.
GCTCTGGCTCGTCCCGCATCATATCAGCAAAGTTGCGTATGGGGGCAAAGTCGGATGCAAAGATTATTTTGGATGTTGTCATTGTGTTTTATGTGGGCGCCGAGGCGGCGCCCACTCAGGTTGCCTTAGCGGGAACAAGCTAATTGGAATTAAGGAGTCTTTGTGGTTGCCTAGTTGATGGGGATGAAGCTGCCGTGGCGGGCGACCTTGTCTGGCTGTGTGGCATCCCAGGCCACGTTGCCGCCAACAAGTACGTATTTCATTCCAATGGGCATCGGATCCTCGCCGCGGAATCCCGCCTTGGATTCGAACTTGTCGCCGTCGAATATCACGATGTCCGCAATGTAGCCTGGCTTCAAAAGGCCGCGCTGAGGAATGCGGAATATCTGCGCGGGCAAGGCAGTCATCCTGCGAACAGCCTCAGCCACGCCGCATAGTCTGCTGACCATCCTGAAAAATGTTGGGAATGTGCCGACCGCCCTGGGATGCCCGCCAAACTGCTCACCTGCATCCAGCTGCATTGAAATGCCGTCAGAACCAGCGCATACCCATGGCTGGGACAGTATCTTCTCCAGATTCTCTGGTGAACAGGACAGGAACGCCGCGTTCTGTTCTGGACTCTCCAGCAGTTCCAGCATGCAGGCTTTTTCCACGGAAACGCCTTTTTCCTGGGCGATTTCCGCCAGAGTCTTCATCTTCGCGGTCAAGATGGTGGGCGCCAAATCTCTGGGACTATGCTCAAGAGCCTTTGCAATCTCCTCCTGGAAGTCCACGGAAGCCCGCAGTTTCGTTGCAAAGTCAGGATCCATGTTGTATGGAGAAGGCAGAGCCTGACCAATGCGTGTGGATGTGTAGATGTAGGGATAGCGGTCCGCATGAACATCCATGCCAGACTGCTGCGCGTCCCGTATGTCCTGCAATAATTGGTCAACCTTGTGGAAATTGCCAGGGAAGAGCGTCTTGAGATGGCTGACTTCCAGTCTGCCAGAACCCGCGCGCGCCACTTCAATTGCCTCCTGCAACGCTTCAAGCAGCTTGTCGCCTTCGCTGCGCATGTGGGTGCCGTGTATCTTGTTGGTGCCCTTGGTGAGTGCAGAAAGCTCCAGCAGCTCCGCCGTGTCGGAGAACTTGCCTGGGAAATAGGTGAGGCCACTGGTCCAGCCAGCCGCGCCCGCCTCAAATGCATTCTCCATAATGCGCTTCATTGCGGCGATTTCGTCCTTGCCAGCCTTGACATTCTGTCTGCCCATGACATGTGCGCGTATTGAGTTGTGCCCGCATAGAACCACTGTGTTGGTGGAAACTGAACGCTGCTTCAGCACAGAGGCATATTCCGCCAGGCCATTCCATCGCATCTCCTCCAGCTCGCCAGGCACACAACTGTAGGAGAAGCCGCAGTTGCCGTCCACTTCGGTGGTCACGCCTTGGAACAGCTTGGAACGGTTCTCTGGATAGCGCAGCTTTCTGGTATCGCCATGGGAATGCGCGTCTATGAAGCCTGGCGTGACAAGGTTTCCAGCCGCATCGATGATGCAGTCTGCATTGTCCTGGAATGCGCCTGGCTCGCCAATGGCCGATATCAGGCCCTTCTCGATGAGCAGGTCCTTCTTTTGCGGTGCAGTCCCTGACCCATCGCAAATAAGCCCATTTTTTATGATAGTTTTTGCTTGCATCGTCATGCTTTTACTGTATGGTTGTTGGTGTTATGCAAATTTCCACATGGTTGTTGTCTCTGGTATAATCCTCCTCCTGCCCTTCTGGGAGCGGGTGCAGCTTATCCTTCAGTTCAAACATTCCATCCACTGCGGTCTTTACCAGGTCGATGGTCTTTCTTGCTGAAAAACGATGCATTTTCGCCTCATATCCGCCTTGCAGCAGGAAATTTGCGGGGACAATGTAATCATGGTATGCGGTTGCGACAAATGCGATGAATGTTTTTCTGAAAGGGGAATGCCATTTTATTTCAAGCCCCATCTCAGCGCACATTTCGCCTGGCACACCCACGAAGCACACGTCACCTATGGCAAGGCATTGCATCTCCAGGTCAATGGCATCCTTGCCAAGGTAGTGGGATGGCAGGATATCGGGGTTGTTGCGGAATATGGGCCTGAGCGGTGCGGTCAGGGTCTTGCTTATGGCGCCGACCTTGGCATTGTCCATTTTAAAGCGCTTCGGGTTGCGTGTCGCGTCAATAATGCCGCGTATTGCGCCTTTTGCCAGGCGTATGCCCATTTGCCTGGCGCCATCTTCACCCTGCTCGTCTTCTTTAGGCACCATGTCACCAAGTGCGCCGCTGACAAACATTGCGTCGCAGTCTGACTCTGACTTGATGTAATCCCTGAAATAGCCAGGAAAATCAGCGGAAATGCGCAAGGCACCCTTGCCGATGGAATGGCTTGCCAATGGATGCGCGGCATAGTTGCCGACTATGAACATAGGAAATCTATCGTCTGGCTCCAGGAAGAACAGAAGTCCCAGCTCCTGGTCCTTGAAACCATCTGCAATGCGGCGCAGTTCAGCACGGTGCGGCATGAAGCAGTCGTAGTTGTCCGCCATCACAATGCGCCTGTTTATGTTTTCGTCCAATTTCATGGAGTAGAAGAAAGGGATTGCCTCCTTCATTTTGCCTGGCAGCGCCTTGCATTCCTCGATGATGGCGGCCTCCAGCCAGTCCAAGTACTTGTATTCCACGTAGTGGTCATACTTTGGTTCAGTGTTGGTCAGCGGTCCGCCGTGGGTATGGGTGCAGGTCAGCATTATGTGATACTGGGGCATTCCCAGGATTTCGCCGCAGGTATGGCGTATCTTCTGTATGAATACCTCGTCCAGGCACAACAGGTCAAAACTGATGAGCAGCACCTTGCTCTCGCCGTCATCAGCCAAAAGGCCAGTCATATACAGATCGTTCAGCTTGGAAATGGAGGTGTCATCCATTTTGTAGCCTGAAATGTGCCCCCCCAGCTCTGGGGAGATGATTTTGCTAAACCAGGAAATCTTCATTGTTGTTTTGTTTTTTATGTGGGCGCCGAGGCGGCGTTTTATGT
>JAFZZD010000126.1 GCA_017615955.1 Victivallales bacterium | reverse complement strand
TCAACCTGAGTGGGCGCCGCTTCGGCGCCCACATGGACGCCCTTGATGTATGGAAACATATTACCACACTCCACAGATGGAAAAAACATGCCTTTCCCCTTGCATTACGCATTTATCTTTGGTATAATTAAGGCGAATTATAATTAATCTGCAAATCTAACAATAAGGAGAAACAAATGAAACGTCATTTCACATTGATTGAGTTGCTAGTGGTCATCGCGATCATCGCAATACTGGCGGCCATGCTGCTGCCGGCCTTGAGCAAGGCGCGTGAGAAGGCCAGGCTCATTTCATGCACCAGCAACCAGAAGCAGATCGGCACTGCATTCATGATGTACATCGACACATACGATGGCTTCTTCCCAGGATACAGCGGCGTGGCAGGAACAGCGGATGACTCGCCGCTAATCAACCAGCGCTTCAAGAAAAGTGACGGCAGCGACTACACCAGCACATCCAATCATGCCACCATCACAGGCGGCTACTGGTACATAGTCCTGGCGCATACCACTGGACTGCCAATAGGGGAAACGCACGCAGCCATGAAGAACACCTGCTGGATATGCCCCGGGCAGGTCCAGCCTGATACAACCTACATCAGCTATGGCTACAACTACAACCACATTGGAAGCAGCACAAGATATACAAGCACTACATCGGACAAGTGGCAGCCAGCCAAGGACGTGCAGCTCACAAAGCCAGCTAGAACCGTGCTTACTGCCGAAACACGCCGCATCTCCACCGCAATAGTAAACGGCGAGACAGGCCCCACCAATGAAAACACAAAGGGATGGTTCATCTGCGTGGACAGGTATGACCCTGGCAGCTCCAACACCTGGCATTTCTACGGGCGACACAATGACACGGGCAACGTACTGTGGAGTGACGGGCACGTAACCGCATTTCACGCATCAGGCTCGTCCGTGGATCCCAAATACGCATATCTGACGGACAACCTGGGTTCGTACGGGCACCACAACCTGGTCAAGTCCAGCAGCTACAACACCTACATTGCCTGGTCAAGGTAACCCATTGAAGAAGCCATGAAACTGAAATCATTCTTATCACTGTTGTCATTCGCGATACTGGGCATCTGCTTTTCCTGCATCGGAGATGAATTGCCTTACATCTCCCCCGCAAATGTGAAGCCAGTGCCATACCAGGCAAATCTCACCAAGGGCGGTGCAGTCAAGGTCACTCTTGGCGAGCGCAGCCACGTGGTGGTTGGCGAGTATTCCTTGATTCCTGGATGGGCAAAGCTCCAGGAGGAAAACAACGAGGGCTTCTCCACAATCAAGGTGGAAGGCGATGCCCTCAGCGCCGAGGCGACTGGCTTCAAACTGGAACGGAAACTGACCCGCGAGGCGGAATGCATCGTGGTGACGGACATGCTCACCAACACCAGCGGGGACAAGCTGCCGCTGATGTACCGCCAGTATGTCAGCATCCCCAAGGTCAAGGAATACCGCCTCTGCGGAAACCGCTACTACACCAAGCGTGGCGGTGCCACCAACTCCATCAACTCCACGGTGATGGTGGTTCCAGAGGAAGGCGGCTCCATCACGCTGCTGGCACTCAGTGACATTTTCCGCCTGCACATCAAGACCTTCTGCGCAAGGGGACTGTACGGCCTGTCCGATGAAATACTGGTGCTGGCACCAGGCGCAAGCGTGGAAATGAGCTTCGCAATTTTCCCATCGCTTTCATCAGACTACTACGACGTGGTAAACGCAATGCGCCGCTATTTGAAAGTCAACTACACATTGGAGAAGGGCTTTGCCTTCCTGTCCCCATATCCCAAGGGAGTCCCAACAAAGAAAGAAGGCGTGGTCCGGAAAGGCGCATACAACACAGTGGAGGAATTGAGGGAATGGCTGGGCTACAAGGATGCGGACTATGTGTCATGCGGCGCCGTCAGCCAGAAGCCAATGTCGGAGGCAGGCCATAGCTCCGCCTGGATGAACACCCACAAGATCGCCGAGCACAAGGCATTCCATAAGAAAATCATGGAGGCGCGTCCAAGCGCGACTGTGATGCACTACTTCCATGCCCATATCGACTGCATCGAAAAGATGGACAAGGGCGTGTATGATGACGCAAAGCACCTCAAGCCAGACGGGACACAGGCGGACTACAGAAATCCCAGATTCCCGCTGTTCTATGTGGTGGAGGGCAGCAACTGGGCAAAAATGCAGGAACGCCGCCTGAAGGAAATGGTGGAGGTTCTCGACTGCAACGGCATTTTCTGGGATGAATTCCCATACAGCGCAATCGAATTCCACTACAGCGAACCTTGGGACGGCTTCTCCGGCGACATCAACCCCAGGACACACCAGATTGTCAGGCTCAAATCCTCAGTCGCGCTGCTGTCACTGCCATGGAGAAAGAGAATGCTGGAATACCTGGGCGAAAACAAGAAGATGCTCATAGCCAACGGCGGCGGCCCATACACACGCTCCATGACGGACGTGTTCAAGAAGTACAAATTCTGCGCCTTCGTGGAGACGGGCAGCATTTCCGCCTTGAGCCAGGTACACCTCTTCACGCCAATCGGGCTGGGAGACCACATCACAGAGACCACGGAACTGGACTGCTACAGGAACATGCTGCGCCACCTGGACTTCGGCTGCCTGTACTACTTCTACCACCAGCAGGTGGAGCCATTCACACACTACACGCTGACACGCTACATGTTCCCCACCACACCCGTGGAACTGCACAATGGCTACATCCTGGCACAGGAGCGCATCCT
>JAFZZD010000125.1 GCA_017615955.1 Victivallales bacterium | reverse complement strand
GGACTTGAAATACTGGCTGTTCCATTCCAGAAAATAGGCCCTTGCGGCCTCCAGGTCGAAATTGTGGAATTGACCTGGGTTTGTGTCAAGTCGCGTCTCATTAAGATGGGCGGACTGTATCACATTGATTTTATTGTCCTTCTTGAATGAGAAGTCATCGCCGAAGCCTTCCTTGGTGTCCTTCAGCAACTGCACCATCTGGCGCTGGGCCAATGGAGTGAACAGCACCCTGTATTCCACCTCGTTGTTTCTGTCCATGGTATTGAACAAGGTCTCGAATTCCTTGTTTGCCATCATGGTGTAGTTGGATGCATCAGTCAGGTTTCTGGAGAATTTTTCCAGTTTCTTGCGTTCGCTGCGTATTTTGAGCGACCCCCAAAATCCTGATTCCTGGGCCAGACCTGAACATTTCCTGGTGAAGGAGAGATTCGGAGCCGCCTCGTTTCCATAGACCAGGACGGAATGGTTGGCGTATTCCGGCTTTGGCTTGGTCACGCTGGCGGTCAGTGTTTCAGAGTGATGCACGGTTTGGAGCTTTCCATTTGAGTCCCGTTCCCTCGTGGTCCAGTGGATTGTTATCGAGCCATAGTAGGTTTCGCTTCCCCAATACTGGGAGAGAAGGTTGCAGAACGCGAATGGATTTCCTGCCAGGTCACCGCTTTGCGTGAAAAGCACTGACGTTTCATTGTCGAACTTTCCGTCCCATCCGTATTCATTGGCGAATTGGAGCATTCTAGCCTGGCTGGAGAAGTGGTCGAATTTGAAGTCAGGCACCGTCTTTTCAAACAGGCGCACGGGAATGTCCCAGGTATATAGCCTGTTAAGCGCGTCAAGCTGCCTTTGTGCCTCGGCCCGCTTCTCATTCGCGGCATTGCGCTTCTCATCCCTGATTTGACGTTGCCGTCTCATGGCGGGGACAAGCCAGAACAGGAGACCGCCGCAGAGAAGGGCAATTGCTCCGCAAATGCACTGGCTTTGGGCGCGGTTCTCCATGAACCAGTCAAACGGCAAAGTTTCCTCCACAAGGGACCATGTCAGCAGTCCCCCTGAAATGCACAGTGCAATTACTGACAGCACTATGAGAAACACAAGCCAGGAATGCTTGGAATCGGCCTTGTCAGCCTCGTCGTTCAGTCGATAGTAGGCCTGTACCAGCCGCTTGTTCTCCTCGGCATCAACTCCTGAACGCTGTACAAGCGCATCAAAGAACTCACTGGCGTTCCTGCTGAAACTCTCCTTGAACTCGCTTGCGTAGCGTTCCAGTGGATTGTAGTCTTCAGCACTCAAAAGAAGGTCCCCCGTGCCTGCGCCTTGACATCAGCGGAAACTGAGAATGGAATCCTTGTGGTGTATCCTGCACGGGCGGCGACAATTTGCTTTGTGGGCCAGTCGAACACGTCCATGTTCCATTGTGCCACGGTGTCGTTGTAAAGCGCCCTGGCTGCGGTGATTTCCTTCTGCAAGTATGCGTTCTGCTGCATTGCGTTGGCTATTGCCTGGTGCGCCTTGAGGTCTGGGTACGCCTCAACCTGCGGGAACATGCGCCCGAATGCCATGTTGATTTCGGCGCCGACCCTGTTGCGTTCCTCGTCATTCAGGGTATGGCCTCCGCGGAAGGCCGCCACGCTCTTCATCACGTCCTTGTCCAGGTCTATCGCCTTTGCTACCAGAGGCGCCACGTTCTGGAGAATCTGAACGCGCTGCTCCAGATAGTTGTCAATCTGGGATGCATCCGCCTGGAGTTTCTGTTGAAGCTGCCTGAAATAGTTTCTTGCGTTTGTCTTCATTATTTGGAAGACAATGCCAGGTATGATGAAGCATACCCAGAGCATGACTTCGAAAATCACCGAGCCGGCGCCTATGGTGACGGGCAGTTGCTTCTGAATCACATTCACGTCGTTGCCGGCGGCATTCACCGGGCCAGTCAATTCGTCCAATTCATTCGCCATTGTAAACCTCCATTTGTTATTTGTGGAACAATGTGCATATTTTATCATTTAGACCTATATCTGCAAGTCATGCTGGCGATTATTCCTGTTGTTTTGGACGCATTTTCGTAATCTGCCACTCCAGCAGTCCCAGCAGAAGTGGCAGATTACGCGTTTTCTTTGAAAGGCAATTTCTTCTTTTCTTGTTTTACAAAAAGGGCAACTGAAGTATATTTTGCACAAACTTAACATTTCAAGGAGATATTGATATGAGTGAAAGGACAGTTGCGGTCATTCCCGCCAGATATGGCAGCACCAGGTTTCCAGGAAAGCCTTTGGCGCTGATTGCTGGCAAGCCAATGGTGCAGTGGTGCTATGAATCCACCAGGAAATGCGCGGATTTGGACGATGTCATCGTGGCGACTGATGACCAGCGAATCGTGGATGCAGTTGCTTCATTTGGCGGTAAGGCTGTCATGACCTCACCAAATCACCAGACTGGCACGGACAGGATTGCCGAGGCAGTGGCCAACATAGATGCCGACCTTATAATCAATGTGCAGGGGGATGAGCCACTCATGGCGTCAAGCGTCCTTTCTCAACTCATAGCGAAGATGCGCAGTACAGGCGCTGAAATGGGCACCGCGGCAGTGCCGTTCTCTGCCAGCGGCAGGGATCCGCAGGATGTGAACGCCGTCAAGGTGGTGTTGGATCAGGCTGGCATGGCATTGTATTTCAGCCGCTCGCTAATCCCGTTCCCGCGCAAGGGCGGCATACCTGTGGAACCATTGCTGCACTGGGGACTTTATGCCTACAGGCGGGATTTTCTGGACAAGTTTGTGAGTTGGCCTCGCGGTGCATTGGAGGCATGTGAATCCCTGGAGCAACTACGCGCATTGGAGCATGGCGCACACATCAGCGTGATTGTAACCACGGAGCGAAGCGTCGGCGTGGATGTGCCCGAGGATATTGAATTGGTGGAAAAAATGCTGAAGGAAAGAGGACTCTGCTGAATATGGAAACTACTGACTGCATTGACACGATGGCTGGCGTGAACGTGAAGCTGACTGACGACATTTCCATCGGCACTGGCTGTGGCCTGGTGCTGATTGCGGGACCTTGCGTGGCCGAATCAAAGGAACTTTGCCTCCAAGTGGCGGCGGGTGCCCTGCAATGCTGCCAGGACCTGGGCATAAAGTACATCTTCAAGGCATCCTTCGACAAGGCCAACAGAACCAGCGTGTCCTCCTTCAGGGGAAGGGGCATCGATGAGGGCCTGGAGATACTTGCCACCGTCAGGGAAGAATTTGACATTCCTGTGATCACAGATGTGCATGAGCCATGGCAGTGCGAGCAGTGCAAGGAAGTGGTGGATGTACTTCAGATTCCCGCATTCTTGAGCAGGCAGACCGATTTGTTGATTGCCGCTGGAGAAACAGGCCTCCCTGTGAACATCAAGAAGGGGCAGTTCATGGCACCTGAGGACATGGCGCAGGTCGCCAAGAAGGTGCTTTCCACTGGCAATGACAAAATCATGCTGACGGAGCGTGGCGCCAGTTTCGGCTATCACAACCTGGTGGTGGACTTCCGCAGCCTGGTCATCATGAGAGAGCTGGGCTATCCTGTGATTTTTGATGCGACCCATTCGGTGCAGCGTCCTGGCGGCAATGGCACGTCCAGCGGAGGCAACAGGGAATTCGTCGCGCCTTTGGCCAGGGCCGCCGCCGCAGTGGGCATTGACGGCCTCTTCCTGGAGACCCATCCGCATCCTGAAAAGGCTTTGTCGGACGGGCCTAACAGCGTGCCTCTCGATGAGTTGAAGCGCCTGCTGACAAGCGTCAAGGAGATTAACGATGCATTGCGAGGTTGAGGACATAAGACTGCTTATCCTGGATGTGGACGGTGTGCTGACCGATGGAGGCATCGGCTATGCTTCGTCCCTTGAGGGTGAAGTCAAGTTCTTCAATGTGCATGACGGCACTGGCATTTCAATGCTGCGCAGGGCAGGTGTCAAGGTGGCATGGCTTACTGGGCGGCAGAGCAAGGCAAACCGCCAGCGCGCAGAGGAGTTGCATATCGACCTGCTTCTGGAAGGATGCCGTAGCAAGGGCGAGGGCGTGGCTGAAATCGCCGCGCACTTCGATGTGCCGCTTTCTCAATGCGCATACATAGGCGATGACCTCATTGATTTGCCGGCAATGGCATTGGTTGGCCTGCCTGTGGCAGTAGGCGATGCCATGCCTGAAGTCAAGGAGGCCGCAGTTTGGCAACTGGAACGTGAGGGCGGGAAGGGCGCTGTTCGTGAATTTTCGGACAAGTTGCTCAAGGCCCAGGGTCTTTACGAGACGGCTCTGAAACATTACAGGGGAGAGCAGTGAGGTGTCTGTTTTGCATAATTCTGGCTTTTGCGGCATTACAGTGCCTTGGGGCTGAAAGCGCATTGGACAAGGTCAGGGACGTGACCTTGCAGAATTTCAGCACCCATGGCTTGGATGCCAAGGGAAACCTGAGTTGGCGCCTGACTGGCGGCACGGCACAGCGCAATGGCTCCATTGTGCTGATCAATGACTTTCTGGCGGAATTCCACCAGGCGGACGGGCGTACCTACGAACTGCGGTCGCCAGGCTGCCGCTTTCTGCAATCCCTTAAGGAGGTCAAGAGTGACGCGCCTGTACGGCTGGTGGCCGATGGCATTTTCATTGAGGGGATTGGATATGATGCGTATCTGGAGGGGCGTATGATACGCATCAGGAGTTCAGTCAGGGCTGTGCTCAAGGGCTATGCGCTGAAATTTGATACGGAAAAGGTCAAAAAGAAGGAATAGTTTAGAATGACATCCAGATATTTGACAACTTTGCTTGTGGTGTTGGGCTGCGGTCTCATTGTGGCGCAGGAGGCACAGGAGCCTGCAAAGGCACAGGAGCCAAAGAAATCCGCGAAGGCACAGGAAGCCCAGGAGGAGCAGGAGTGGAATATAACTGCGGACAGCATTGAAATGTTGGTTGACAAGCATACCATCGAAATGGAAGGCAATGTGCTGGTGGAGGACGAACTGGTGCGCCTTTCCGCAAAGAAGATGCTGGTCCATCTTGATGACGACAACAAGCTCAAGAGCATTGAGGCATACGGCGGAGTGACTGTCAGAAAATTGGATTCCACAGAAAGCGCCACAGGCGACACTGGTGCATACGATGCCACCAGCGAGACAGTCACTCTCAGTGGAAATTGCATCCTGCTCAAGGACAAGAACACCTTGACAGGTGACAAGGTTGTCTATGACCGAAAGAAGAATGTCATAACCATGAAACGCGCCACGATAACGCTGCCAGTCAAAAAGGGTGGCGGAAGCACGTTTGGCGGCATTCTTGGTAATGACAAGAAGCAGGACGGAGCAGACAAGAAGCAGGACGGTGCAGACAAGAAGCAGGACGGAGCAGACAAGAAGCAGGACGGAGCAGACAAGAAGCAGGACGGAGCAGACAAGAAGCAGGACGGAGCAGACAAGAAGGATGCGGCTTCTGATGACAAGAAGGAGGCTGTGCCGAAATGAGCGATGATGTCTTGCTAAAGGCCGAAGGGCTGGTAAAGGTGTATGGCGGGCGAGCCGTGGTGAACAAGGTTTCGCTGGAGGTGCATCCTGGCGAGGTGGTGGGGCTTCTTGGTCCCAATGGTGCGGGAAAGACCACTTCCTTCTATATGATAACGGGTTTGATACAGCCCGATCAGGGGAAGATTTCATTTCTTGGTCAGGATGTTTCAAAACTGGCCATGTACCAGCGCGCCCGTCTTGGAATGGGCTATCTTGCGCAGGAACCATCCATTTTCAGGAAACTGACCGTTGAGCAGAATGTGATGTGCGTGCTGGAAACCTTGGACATGACGGCGTCGGAGCGCAAGGAGCGCCTTGCTGAATTGCTGGATGAATTGCAGTTGACGCATCTTGCAAAGCAGAAGGCAATGACTTTGAGCGGTGGTGAGCGTAGGCGACTGGAGATAACCAGGGCGATGGCCACTACGCCGAAACTCATGATGTTGGACGAGCCATTCGGTGGTGTGGATCCCATCAATGTAAGTGAAGTGCAAAAAATCGTCGCAAATCTCAGGGACAGGGGATTGGGTATCCTCATAACGGACCACAATGTGAGGGAGACATTGGCAATTGTGGACCGTTCGTACCTGATTTGCAACGGCGAGATACTTTTCACTGGAACAAGTGAGTCATTATTGAACAACGAAGATGCCAAGCGCGTGTACCTAGGCCCAAGTTTCAATCCTTGAGGCTATGGGCGGTGGCTGCGCAGGCGAAACATCGGAGGTAAACTATGAAAGTTGAATTTTCAGCAAAAGTTGAAGTGGAAGATGCAGTGAAGGCGAAAGCCCAGGAGCAGATGGACAAATTTGTGGCTGACTTCTCCACACAGAAGATTACATCGGCACACATCCATTTTGCGGCGGAACGCGTTTTCCAGATAGTGGAAATCCAGTTGAATGCCAAGAACCTGAGCCTGCATGCCGCTGCAAAGCAGGACAATGTGTACGCCGCACTGGCAAAGGCGTTTGACAAACTGAACACACAGATGAGCAGGTATCTGGACAAGATCAGGGACACCTCTGTCAAGGCCGACCCCGCTCTGAAGGACAAGATCTGGAAGTCCTCCGACCTCAAGGAAGAGGCGGATGACGCTGATCTGGACGGCTACAAATACGAGCTGTAATTTTTGAAAATCATCCACGGATTGACACAAGTTTCCACCGATTGTTCAATGGGAAAATCTGTGTCAATCTGTGGAAATCTGTGGATTAAAAATGAATACTGTACTTACAATCGCTGGCTCGGATACCATTGGCGGCGCAGGCATCCAGGCGGATCTGAAGACCATGTGCGCACACAAGGTGTATGGTATGAGTGTCATCACTGCACTGACTGCACAGAACACCCTGGGCGTCCAGGCAATACATGTGCCTGAACCATCCTTTGTGAGGAGCGAGATTGACAGCGTGTTCAGCGACATTTTTCCCGACGCGGTGAAGATTGGAATGCTGGCGAATGCGGGCATCATCCATGCTGTTGCAGAAGGACTTGCCCATTACAAGGCAAAGAACATCGTGCTGGATCCAGTTATGATCTCAACGTCCAACCACAGGCTTCTTGAGGCAAGTGCAGAAGATGCGTTGCAGAATGAAATGCTGCCATTGGGCGATGTGCTTACGCCCAATCTGCCAGAGGCGGCTGCTCTTGCAGGTGTTGAGGCAATACACAGCAAGCAGGAAATGATACAGGCTGCGCACCTTATCGCCAAGAGAACAAAGGCGGCAATCCTCGTTAAGGGCGGCCATCTGGCTGACTGTGCGGACGATTTGCTATTCGTCAATGGTGAGTGCTTCTGGTATGAGACCAGGCATATTGAAACCAAGAACACCCACGGCACTGGATGCACACTTTCCTCAGCCATAGCCAGCAATCTTGCAAAGGGACTGCCTTTGCGGGACGCTGTCGGCAAGGCAAAGGAATATATAACAAAGGCATTGCAAAATGACCCGCATCTTGGACATGGCAACGGCCCATTGAACCATTGCGTCGAAATATGACGCAGTCCGCTGCGTCAAAATGTCGCAGTGAGACAGCGTTTTGGCGCAGTTTTTTGTATTAAATATTAGTTATAGCGGCAAAGATACTAAAAAATATAAGCGTATTTGCCGCATTGTATTCAAAAATAGCGTTTTTTGTTAGGAAATCTCCTCTAAAAAAAGTTGGCACGGCAATTGCTAATATGCCAAGTGTCATTTGATTAGTTGATAACGTAGAACGTTAATAGAGGAGAAACGAAAATGAGTAAGATTCTAGGTATTGATCTTGGTACAACGAATTCTTGCATGGCGGTAATGGAGAATGGCAAGCCCGTGGTCATCCCGAACGCGGAAGGCAGCCGTACCACGCCGTCAGTCGTGGCATTTACAAAGAGTGGCGAGCGTTTGGTAGGCGCGATGGCAAAGCGTCAGGCAGTGACCAATCCAAGCCAGACTGTGTTCAGCATCAAGCGTTTCATGGGCCGCAAGTACAGCGAAGTGAAGGCTGACATGGACATGGTTCCATACAAAGTCGTGGAAGGCAAGAACGGCGATGCCTGCGTGGAAATTGATGGCAAGACCTACACACCACCAGAAATCTCTGCTCTTATCCTGCAGAAGTTGAAGGCGGATGCAGAGGCATACCTGGGCGAGACCATCACCGAGGCAGTCATTACGGTTCCTGCATACTTCAATGACAGCCAGAGGCAGGCAACCAAGGACGCAGGTCGTATCGCTGGATTCGACGTGCGCCGTATCATCAACGAGCCTACTGCCGCTTCACTGGCATACGGCTTGGATAAGAAGAAAGATGAGAAGATCGCAGTCTATGACCTGGGCGGCGGCACATTCGATATCTCGGTGCTGGAACTTGGCGAAGGCGTGTTCGAAGTCAGGGCAACCAACGGCGATACACACCTGGGCGGCGATGACTTTGATGGCGTCCTGATCGACTGGCTGGCTGACGACTTCAAGAAGGAGTTCGGCATTGACTTGAGGCAGGATCCAGTGGCATTGCAGCGCTTGAAGGAAGCGGCTGAAAAGGCAAAGTGCGAGCTGTCCAGCAGCACTTCCACCGAAATCAATCTGCCTTACATCACTGCTGACGCCAGCGGGCCAAAGCACTTGAATAAGTCCATCACCAGGGCTATGCTTGAGCAGCTGACCAGCGAGCTTTGCGCACGTTCCGAAGGACCATGCCGCAACTGCCTCAGGGATGCAAGCCTCAACTCCAGCCAGATTGACGAAGTCATCCTGGTGGGTGGTATGACGCGTATGCCAAGAGTGCAGCAGATTGCGGAGGAAATCTTCGGCAAGACACCTCACAAGGGCGTGAATCCCGATGAAGTCGTGGCAGTCGGCGCGGCAATCCAGGGCGGCGTTCTGGCAGGCGATGTGAAGGACGTGCTCCTTCTGGATGTCACGCCTCTTTCACTGGGCATTGAGACATTGGGCGGCGTGTTCACGAAGCTCATTGAGCGCAATACAACAATTCCTCACAAGAAGAGCGAAATCTTCAGCACTGCGGCTGATAACCAGACCAGCGTTGAAATCCACGTGCTGCAAGGCGAGCGTTCGGTTGCCAGCGGCAACAAGAGCTTGGGACGCTTCCACCTGGACGACATCGCAATGGCGCCTCGTGGCGTGCCGCAGATCGAAGTCACATTCGATATCGACGCCAACGGCATCCTGAAAGTGTCCGCAAAGGATATGGGCACTGGCAAGGAACAGAAGATCACCATCACCGCAAACTCTGGCCTCTCCGAAGAGGAGATCAAGAAGATGATGGATGATGCTCAGGCCCACGCCGAAGAGGACAAGAAGAAGAAGGAGGCTGCCGACACACGCAACCGCGCTGATTCACTTGTCTATCAGACCGAGAAGCAGCTGAAGGAAAATGGGGACAAGATACCTGAAGACATCAAGGCTCCATTGGAAAGCAGCATCGCCGACCTGAAGAAGGCAATCGAGGCCAACGACACCGACAGGATGAACAGCATCATGAAGGACATGGAGGAGAAACTCCACGCCTTTGCCCAGGAGCTGTACAAGAACGCAGGTCCACAGGCGGGCGGCCCACAGGCTGGACCACAGCCAGGTCCTGAGAGCAACCCAGGAAATGGCGACTTCATCGATGTGGACGAAAAGAAATGATGAATTAAATTAAGGTCGTTGTTTTAGGAATAGGCGGCCGCCCCCAAAAAAGGCGGCTGCCAGGCAACTAACAAATAAGGAGTTATTGAAATGAAGGTAAGACCACTAGGTGACCGTGTTCTGGTCGAAGCAGTTGAGCAGCAGGAAGTTATGAAGGGCGGCATCTATCTGCCCGACACCGCAAAGGAAAAGCCACAGGAAGCTAAGGTCATTGCAATCGGTCCAGGAAAGAGGGACGAGAATGGCAAGCTCATTCCAATGGACGTGAAAGTCGGTGACTTCATCCTCACAAGCAAGTACGGCGGCACTGAAATCAAACTGGATGACAAGGAATACAAAATCCTCAGCTCCAGCGACATTCTGGCAATCGTTGAACACTAATCTTTAAAAGATCAGATTTTATTTCAGGAGAAAGGTAATTATGGCAGCAAAGCAGATTAAATACGATACCAACGGGCGTCAGGCTCTGTTGAACGGCGTCGCGGCATTGAGCAAGGCAGTCAAGACCACACTGGGACCGAAAGGCCGCAATGTCATCATTGACAAGAAGTTTGGTTCACCCACAGTCACCAAGGACGGTGTCACCGTGGCAAAGGAAGTCGAACTCCCGAACCCCTTCGAGAACATGGGCGCCCAGATGGTCAAGGAAGTCGCCAGCAAGACCAATGACAACGCTGGTGACGGTACCACCACCGCGACTATTCTGGCAGAAGCAATCTTCCGCGAAGGCTTGAAGAACGTCACTGCAGGCGCAAATCCAATGAGCCTGAAGAGGGGCATTGACAAGGCAGTCGCCGCAATCGAGGCCGCTCTGAAGCAGATGGCAATCTCCGTGAACTCCAGCGAGGCGCAGATCGCACAGGTCGCCACCATCTCCGCCAACTCCGACAAGGAAATCGGCAACATCATCGCCGAGGCAATGTCCAGGGTCGGCAATGACGGCACAATCACCGTTGAAGAGGCCAAGACCACCGAGACCACAATGGACGTGGTGGAAGGCATGCAGTTCGACAAGGGCTATCTCTCACCTTACTTTGCCACAAATCCAGAGACAATGACCTGCGTTCTTGAAGACGCGCTGATCCTCATCCACGAGAAGAAGATCAGCAGCCTCCAGGACATGCTCCCGATCCTCCAGGCCGTTGCAAAGCAGGGCAAGCCTTTGCTCATCATCGCAGAGGATGTGGATGGCGAAGCGCTGGCGACACTGGTTGTCAACAAGATCCGCGGTTCTCTGAATGTGTGCGCAGTCAAGGCTCCTGGCTTTGGCGATCGCCGCAAGGCAATGCTTGAGGATATCGCAATCCTGACAGGCGGCACCTGCATCACTGAAGACCTGGGCATCAAGCTGGAGAACGTCACTGTTGACCAGCTGGGCGCGGCAAACAAGATCTCCATCGACAAGGACAAGACCACAATCGTGGGCGGCAAGGGCGAAAACAGCAAGCTGATGGGCCGCATCAACCAGATCAAGCATCAGATTGAAGAGACCACTTCCGACTACGACCGCGAAAAGCTGCAGGAACGCCTGGCCAAGTTGGCTGGCGGCGTCGCAGTCATCCATGTTGGTGCGGCAACCGAATCCGAAATGAAGGAAAAGAAGGCCCGCGTCGAGGATGCTCTGAATGCAACTCGCGCAGCTGTCGAAGAAGGCATTGTTCCTGGTGGTGGCGTTGCTCTTATCCGCGCTGCCAAGAAGGCATTGGCTGACCTGAAGCTGGAAGGCGACGAGGCCACTGGCGCTGACATCATCGCACGCGCAGTCACCGAACCTCTCCGTCAGATCGCCCTGAACGCAGGCGTGGAAGGCGCCGTCGTGGTCAAGGCCGTCATGGACGAGAAGAAGGAGAACTGGGGCTACGATGCCGCAAACGACAAGTATGTCGATATGATCAAGAGCGGTATCATCGACCCAGCCAAGGTGGAGCGCTGCGCACTGCAGAACGCCGCCTCCGTGGCAGGACTGCTGCTCACCACAGAGTGAATGATCTGCGACCTCCCAGAGGAAAAGAAGGAAGCACCTGCTGGCGCACCTGGCATGGACGGCATGGGCGGAATGGGCGGCATGATGTAATTCATCAACCCGTTTAGCTGAATAAGTCCAAAAGGGGCTGTCGCAAAAGTTTTGCGGCAGCCCCTTTTTGTATTTCCAAACGCCGATGGCATTCATGTTCGCATAGAGACGATTGACTTGATTTGAGCCTGACTTCAAAATAAATTCTGTTTCCCATGTGGGTAGGATATAGAGGCTGGTGACCGTCCGCAACGCCAACAACGTTAAAATCGTGAACCTTGTCCTCAACGAGGGCGGCGATGTTACCGTTGTCAGTCCGCCAGAGCTGGCGCAGAAGGTGATTGAACAGGCGAAGGCGGTCATTCAGGCGCAGGAGAAGCCTTGAACGCCTGACGGAGTTTTTGCAGGACAAGCTGATTGGGCTGGGTGTCAGGATTGTCGCGCAGAAACTCCTCCTCGCAGCCGCATTGCTCGGCGATGGCCAGCCCGACTGCGCCCGAGCGCGAGATGCCAGCCGTGCAGTGGATGAGAAGCGGTCTGTTGTAAGTATTCTGCACAAAACGAACGATTTGCCTCG